>JAEUAF010000587.1 GCA_019695485.1 Sorangium sp. | reverse complement strand
TCTCACTCGAGATTGCGAGTGAGGGCAGAGGATGCTCTTCCCGTCACGAAAGTTTGTCTGTCGCGTCGTGGTGTCGGCACGCGCGAGCCCCCGCAGCGTGCGGCCTTGGAGAGATCGTGGCGGACGGCGCGACGCACAAGCGAAGCTGTGGCGAGTCGCTATTCACTCCGCCGCGAGCTCACACTTTCGTCCGAGAACTGCCCAAATGTGTCCGCCGTGCAACGCGCGAATGCGCCTTCGCTAGCAAACTGAAATGGAACAGCAAATTGACCCCTTTTGAGTGAGATGCTGATTGCGTCTTCGCCTTCAAGCCCCCGTCGCACAGAACTCGAGAGCGTGCTAAGAAATTCGCGTGACGAATCGTTGGCGATTCGGTTACTTGCTCGCCACCAGATCCCGGGTCTGGCGCGAGCCCGATTGGGCGACGCCCGCTCGCGGAACCCAAGTTTGCCAGATTCGGCTGATCGGCCAAAGTTCTCGCGCGCATTCCCCTCGTGACCATTAGGTTGCGGTTGGAGGAACCTCTGTTGACAGTTTCCTTCAGCGTCTGGTGACCTTTCCAGCAATGCCTACCTCACGCTTTACGTTTATCCGCTCCAAGCGCCTGGTCCTAAGTGTCGGTCGAGTGGCCGGTGTCGCCACCCTTTGCGTTGCGCCCCTAGCCGCTGCCTGCAGCTCGAGTAGCTCGGACGGCGCCGGCCAAGGGGGGGCCACTGGCTCCGGTGGCGGCGGCAATATGGGTGGTGCGGCGCCCGCTGCGGGTTCGGGGCCTTTGGCTCCTTCGCCGTGCGCGCTGGATAAGAAGGTTGGCGGTTTTGCCTTCACGGTCACGCCGCCTGCGGACAATGCCGTGGGCCACTCGGAGCTAGGCGGCTCCATCTATGACGCAGTGGCGCCGAGCGACGTCTGGACCACCAAAGCAACCGAGGGCAGCTGCCGGCTCACCGTCGGCCCGAAATTGAGCTGCACGGCGGACTGCGCATCGATGGGGCAGTCGTGCGGGGCGAGCGGCAGCTGCGTGCCCGCTCCGGTGGTCAAGGCCGTAGGCGCGGTGACGCTGAGCGGTCTCCTCGCCGCGCTACCGCCAGCAAAGCCCTTCTCGAACGGCTCCTACTATGCGCCGGTGCCCTCGACGGCGCCCTTCCCACCCTTCGCGGTCGAGGACGTCGTCACCCTGGAGACGGCCGGTGGAGACTATCCGGGCTTCACGCTCCACGGTCGCGGCATCGACCCGCTCGATGTGCCGACGATGTCGTTCGACATCAAGACCGACCAGGATTTGACCGTGAGCTGGACGCCTCCGAGTAAGGCCGGTAGCGCCACTGTCTCACTCTCCCTCGATTTGGGACACCACGGCAGCGTTTCTGCCAAGCTCATCTGCGACGTGCCCGATACGGGCAGCGCGGTGGTGCCGAAAGGCCTCCTCACACAACTGGCAGCGGAGGGCGTGGCGGGTTTCCCCTCGATGACCATCACACGCCACACCATGGATTCCACGATGATAGCCCCCGGCTGCGTCGAATTCGACGTGGCTTCGTCGTTGAATCGCGAACTCACCTTTCCGGGCTTGGTCTCGTGTTCGTGCAGCGGGATGACCTGCGCCCCGTGCACGGCAACCCAGACCTGCGTGAACAGCGCCTGCCAATGAATCCACGGGACCTTCCGCATTGTTCTGCCGTTTTGCGACGCTCGCGTGACGGCGCGCGGCAGCGTTCCTTTCAGCATTCCTCATCGTTTGCCCGTCCGACGCGAGCGGGAAGCAGCGGCGGCCCATGCCGTCGCCGGACCGCGCTCGCAGCGTGCCAGGCAGGAGCCTCAGCATCATGTTCGTAGTGTTCGAAGGCATCGACGGCAGCGGTAAGACCACCGTCTCCAATCAAGTGGTCGACCGGCTGCGCGCCTCTGCGATATCCGTGAAGCACCTGCGAGCGGAGGGCAAGTTCGCCTCCAAGGTGTCTGAAGCGATTCGGGACTTGGGGCGTGACGCACGGCATCTCGAGCTCGATCCGCGCACCGAGTTCCTGCTCTACGTCGCGCGCGACGTTCAGCTCATCGAAGAGACGTTGCGTCCGGCGCTCAAGGAAAATGACGTCGTTCTGGCCGATCGTTTCCTGTACACGGCGGAAATCTTGGGTCAGGAGGGGCGGCGCCTTCCGAAGGACTTTACGCAGCCCGTACTGCAGGCGGCCGCCGGTGGGCTCTCTCCGGATCTGGTGGTGCTGGTCGACGTCGATCCGGTGTTGGCGCGCGCTCGCCGCAAGGCGCACAAGATCGCGGTCGTCGACAAACGTCCGCCGTCGCGCAAAGGGCTGTCGGGCGTCGGACTGCAGCACCGGGTGCGGAGCGGTTATCGCGAACTCGCGCGGGCGAACCCAGAGCGCTGGGTCATTATCGAGAACGAGGACTCGCTCGAGGAAACCGTGGTGCGGGTCACCGCGTTGGTGGCAACCGCGTGTAAATCCGGCGTCGCCGAGGCTATCCGCCAGTTTCATGCCGACGCGCCCGCTACGCGCGCCAAGGCCAGCACCTCCCTGGGCTCCGAGCAGCAGGCGCTCGAGAGGTTTCTCGACTGGGTCGATCGTCGGCTCGAGCGGGAGCCTCGGGTGGCGGCTTACTTGCTCGGGGGTCTGTTCGGGCCGGGCATCGACGAGCGGCGTCGCGCGCTGGTCGAGCAGGTGCCGGAAGCGATCTTGGCCGCGCTTTCGGGTCTGGATGACGACGTCAGTTGGGCGATTCGTGGGCGGCTCGTCGATCGCTATCCGGGCGCTGTGGCCAAGACGTTGGGCGGGATCCCGAACACGGATACGCGAGCCGCGGAGCTGCGCGCTCGCCTGCTTCCTCGGGCCCCGGCCGAGGTGGGCTCTTCGCTGTGGCGCCTCGACGACGACTGGGCGTGGGACGCGCGCGCGCGGCTCGCGGAAACCCACCCGGACACTGTGATGACAGGGCTCGGTTGGTTCGATTCGCCGCGCGCTTGGGAGCTTCGCGAGCGCTGGTTCGAGCGCAAGGGGGACCGCATCGAGTCCGAATACGACGCGGCCCGCATTGCGGCGCGTTCCATTACGGGTTTGGTGGGCGACCGAGCTTGGGAAATTCGCAAGCGCGTTCAGGCGGCGGCGCCCGTCGCCACGCTGTGGTCGCTCGGGAACACGACGCTGCCGGAGAGCTATCGCTTGCGCGCGGAGTACCTGCGGCGCGCTCCCAAAGTGGTGATGGGGACCCTGAAAAATCTCCGTGATCCCCTGGCGTGGGAGATGCGCAACGCCGTCGTGCAGGACTGCAAAGAGGCCATCGACAGCATTCAGAGCTTGGATGACGAGCCTGCCTGGGAGCTGCGCGAGAACAACCTCGACCGCTGGCCCTCGACGGTCGTGAAGAGCCTCGGCGCGCAGGCGGGCAGCGAGCGCGGCAAAGCTCTCGTGGCGCGGCAGCTCGCGACCCACGCCTCGAATGTCTCCCTCTTGAAGCATGTGAGCGCGATCGCGCTCGGCATCCCGCGCGGCCCTGAATTCGACGACTGAGTACCCCCTGCGAGGATTTGACAGCTGATGGCCAGACCCGAAACAGATCGACTGCGGCGACGCGGACGGCTGCTCGCGGGCTGGCTCTTTACGGCGCTGATCGCCGTCGTCTATTTCCTGCTCCCGGGCGGCGGCGAGGAACCGGTGTCTCTCGAGCCCACACCGGCCGAGACGGCGGATGCGGCGTCAGGTCCGCGACAGCTCGAGATCTTGGAGGTCACTCCCGCGCGGCCGAGCTCCGGCCGCGCGATCACCATCACCTATACGGGCGCCAACGACGAG
>JAEUAF010000910.1 GCA_019695485.1 Sorangium sp. | reverse complement strand
AGAGCAGACTCGCAGTCGTCACTTCCGACTGCACCAGGGCGAGCGCGTGGGCGTCGTCCCCGCCAACCGCAGCCGGACCGCCCGGCGCCGCACGTAAGAGATGCACGTGGACACGCGCACGCAGGCGCCCAATCGGGCCCACCGCGGTCAAGCGCGGACCACCTACCGAGATGCTGGCCGCCTCGCGGCCGCCGACGCGCACACTCAAGCGGCCGCCGACCTCCGCGCGCAGGGAGCGCCCGGACGACTCAGGATGAGCGCGGTCAATGCGATCGGCGGTCGCCCTCAAGAGCGGAGTCGCCCGGCACGCAGCCGCAGGGCCGAGCCCGACCGGACACGGCAACTCCCAGAGTTCGACACCATTCAGCGCATCGAGCTTTTGCCCGTCTGCGCCGGACGAGATCACGTCGACGTGTTCAGGAAGGCTGTCCTCCTCCCCAGCGGCAACCCAACGCAGCGCGTCCAAATCACTCGCGCCGGCGTCATCGTTCGTCAGAAACGAGGGCAACACACGCGAAATGGAAGCGTGGGATGCAGCCAAATCGACTTGGCTCCCGTGCGCATCGAACGCGGCAAATTCGACCACCGACACCTCGAAGGCGCGATCGCCGAGCAACACCTTGGTGCGACCCGCATGAAGCCCTTGCAAGCCGATTCGTAGCGCGGAGCTGGGCAAGGCGCCCCCTACCGGAATCGCTCGCCGATCGGCGACGAATCGCAGCAGCGGACTGAGAATCGGGCCCGGCCCATGCATCGCCGGCAGCTCGGTGGGCTTGAACCAGCGCACGTCGTCCGCGGCCGCGCCGCGGAGCTCGAGCTCCGCTCCGTCGGCGATCCCGTCACGATCATCGTCGTCGCGATCGGCGAAGAGCAGGATGCGGGCATCCGGCGTGGCGGCCCAGCTCGACCCGGCACGCTCGAAGAAAAGCGCGGCCAAGGCCAGCCCGAATGCCCACCGGGCGCGCATCGAGTGCCTATTCCACCCAGCCGAGTTGGATCCGGCGGTAGTGCGCCTCCGTGACGACTGCGCCATCGAACAGGCCGCGTTCGCGCGCCGCAACCAAGGCGCACCAGGCGAGGGCGCTCAAGTGCCGGCTCCGTGACAGCTCGCCCAGCAGCGCCAGCGCTCGCTCGCGCTCACCCACGTCGTAGAGCGCTGCCAAGGCGAGTGCGCGCAAGGCGTCCTTGCGAGGCGCCCGCGCGATCGCCAAGAGCTGGGCCCGGCAGCGCTCTTCGCCATAATCGCGGCAGAGGTGCAGCATCGATCGGACGGCGCATTCGTCCCCCAAGAGCGCGCTCTTCGCGAGGGATTCGAGCATGGGCTTCGCGGTTGGCGCGCGAGCGCCGGCGAAGCGAAACAAAAAAGTCGGATCCTTGTCGGCGCTCGGGCGATCACTCAAGCGAGCCACGAGTTCAACCGTGGGGCGAACGCCGGGTGAAACCGCGGCGGGATCGAGCGCCCAAGCCACGAGCGACCAAGCCGAGCGAGCACTCTCCGGGCCGGACTGCGCGCGCTCGTGCGCCTCGTTGCGGCAAGCCACATCGCCTGCGCGCGTCGCGATCTCCGCGAGCACGAGCCAGCGCCCCAGGTGACGTTCGGCATCCCGCAGGACCGCGAGCGCCGGCGCAATTGCAGCCGGCAACGGCGCCGCACGTACGAGTGGCACCAAGAGCTCCAGACACAACGCGATGCGGTGGCTCTCCTTGATTTTAGGAGCAATCGATGTGACTGCAGCGCCATTCGATTCGCCGCGACACAGGCGCGCAACCTCGGCACCGAAGGCAATGTGTGCGTGGCGACTAATCGCGGCCCGTGCCAGCGGCTCTGCCAGGCAGGTGTCCCTCGAGAAGCAGGCGGCCGACAGCGTCGAGAGCCCCCCTGCGTCTTCGACGAGTAGCGCCCGGGCGAGCAGCTCGGACGTGCCGGGAGCCGCCGTTTCCGCCAGCGCCCGCGTCGTGGCCGCGTACAGCGGGCGCTCGAACGAACCGCGCCGCACCATCACGTCCAAGGCCGCGACCATTTCGCCACGCAGTGACGCAGATAGCGGACATAGCGCACGCACCGCTCCGGCGAGGCGCGCCTCCTGCGCTGGCCTACGTTTCAGAGCCGACTGCAAGTCCGAACGCATGCGCGTTTGTGTCTCGCCGTCGAGCACGTCCACCAAGTCCGCCTCGAGCGTCATCAGGCCAGAATCACAACATAACAGCCGGGGGCTCCCTAGGGGAAGCACTGTATTATAGTGCCCGTCCGCACCGCGAAGACCCACCCCACCTTGGGCGAACTTCTCACGGAGCGGCGTTTCCAAATTCCAATCACCTGAAAGCCGAACAAGGAGTGCGTTTCATGCAGGGTTCAAGGATGCGAGTTCTCTCCTCTCCACTCATCGCGGTCATCTTTTCGTGTGCGTTTGCTTGCAAGAGCGAAGAGACGCCGCCTCCTCAGCAAGGCGGGTACCCGCAGCAGCAATATCCACAGCCCGCACCAGCACCCGTCGCTCCAGCGCCAGCACCCGTCGCTCCAGCGCCAGCACCCGTTGCTGCCGCGCCAGCGCCGGCACCTGCCGCGCCAAGCCCTATGCCTACGATTCCCGCAGCTGCACCGGCCCCAGCTCCCGCAGCAGCGCCGGCGGCCGGGCAACTATCACAGCCGGATCCCAATGCGTTTCCGTGCTCGACGGATGCGCAGTGCCTCACGCATCGCTGCAACACCGCGTTCGGGAAGTGCGCCTGGCCCTGCAAAGCTGACACGGATTGCAATCCGGGCAACCACTGCGGAAAGGCCATCCCGGGCGCATGCGGACCCTAATATGAAACTCACTGAACAAGAATACGACGAGCGTGCCTTGCCAGAGCTTCGCGCGCTCGTCGACGCGCTCGATCGCCTGGACGACGAGCGCATCGACTCGGAGCTCTCCGGAGACATCCTCTCCGTCGAGTTTGCGGACGGCGACAAATACGTCGTGAATTCGCATCGCGCTGCCCGGCAGATCTGGATGGCGGCCGCCCATGCGGCGTGGCACTTCGATTGGCAGGGGGACCAGCAGCGCTGGATTGCAGCCAAGACGGGTGATGAGCTGTGGACGACGCTGTCCGCCTCGCTCACCCAAAAGCTCGGCTCGAAGGTCGCGCTGGAGCGAAGCGCCTAGGCTCGTCGTCACCGCGGGGTCCAGCGCGCGTGCGGGCCCCGCCTGAAGGCGCGATCTAGTGCTTGTCGAGGGGCGCGACCCGCCCGTCTTTCAAACAGTAGCGTTCGCCGCTTTGGGCACAAAGCGCTTCGTCGTGCTCAAATTGCAGCCTGCTGCCGCGGCGACTTACCCATCCGTCCACGCGAGCCGGGTTGCCTACGACAAGCGCGTACGCTGGCACGTCGCGCGTCACGACCGCGCCAGCCCCGACGAATGAGTACGCTCCGAGTCGCACGCCGGCGAGGATGGTGGCGTTGGCGCCGATTGTGGCGCCGCGTTCGACATGAATCGCAGCGAACTCCGCTTTCTTCGAAATTGCGGCGCGCGGATATTTGACGTTCGTGAACACCGCCGAGGGCCCGACGAACACGTCGTCTTCGAGCGTTACCCCCACATACAGGCTGACGTTGTTCTGAACGCGCACGCCCGCGCCCACCCGCACGCCGCTCGCCACGAAACAACCCTGCCCGAGCATGGTGCCGGGTCCGAGCCGCGCACCCGCCATCACATGGCAGAAATGCCAAACCTGCACGCCCAACCCGAGCTCGGCGCCGGGTTCGACGAGCGCCGAGGGATGAACGAACGGCGGGAGCGCCCCGCTCACGGCCCTACCCTGCGGACCGACAGCCCGACGCGCTCGTCGCCCCGCTCATGTCCCGCGGCCTGACCCGACGCGGCTCCCTGCTCGTCGCGCAT
>JAEUAF010000895.1 GCA_019695485.1 Sorangium sp. | reverse complement strand
AGCCGCCGTGGCAGCCAGTTCACACTGGGTTTTCGCGTTCTCACTCTGACAGCCCGATCACAGCGACTTGGGCGCCGAATTTGAGTGACGCCGCGAATTGGTGCGAATTCTCGGCTTGGTCCGCTCTCTGCTTGAGAGGGCATATGCTCAAGTACTTCTCTTGTGGGATAACGTGCTTCTCTCTGACCGCCTGTGCGGTGCCCGCGCTCGAAGGCGGCAATAATGGCAACGACCGAACCAACGGCGGCGAGCAGGGCGAGGCGCTACTGACGGGCGCGATGGTCATCGCACCCAGCGGCAAGTGGGCGGTGATGCAACGCAATCAAAGCTCCGTGCTGCTCGACATCGAGCACATGACGGCTCGCGAAATGCCCGCACAAGTGGCGCGCTTCGTCTTTTCGCACGGCGGCGATCAGGGCATTGCCGTTTTACCGAATCGCACGCTGGTCGACTACGATTTACCGAGCCTCAGCGCGCGCTGGCAGAGCACGCCGCCCTTCGAAAGCGCTTCCGCCCCGAGCCTGTTGCGGCTCAGCGACACCGACCAACAACTGCTCGTCGACGACGGCAGCGCCGTGTTCGTCATCGATGCCGAGAGCGGCACCACCCAGAAGCGCGTCGAGTTGGGCTGGCCAACGGCCGAGCTAAGTTTCGTACCTGGCAGCGAGCGCGCGCTGCTGGTGGGCGCCACGCGCTGGAGCGAACACCGCCCCGCGACCGCCTTTTCAGAGCTCAATCTCGCGACCTTCGCCGTCGCAAGCATCGACCTGCCAAACTGCAGCGCGCCCATCGTCGTCCTGCCCGACGCGTCGCGGGCGCTACTCTCCCCGACCTTCTGCGAGGAAGGTGTGGCCACCAGCGGACAGCAAACCTGGACCAACCCGGACCCTGTGAGCATCGTCGATCTTTTGAGCGACGGGCCGCGATTCGTCAAAAACCTGCCGGGTTTCGGCCCTGTGGCGCTCGAGCCCGGCGGCGGCCGGGCCATCGCCTACTTGGATATGAAGCGCGTCGACGCCAGCCTGTTCGCAGATCCAACGCAGGTTCCGAGCGAGTCTGGGCCGCGCTACTACGTGATGAGCATCGATCCGAAGACGCTCGCCTTCCAACTGTTTCCAATCGGGGAGGTGCTGCCACGCTTCGCGCTTGCACGCGACGGGGCGACGCTGCTCGTCGATGCGACCGTCCAACAATTCCGCGGCGAAGCCAGCGTCAAGGCCACGCTCGACACGAGCGGTCATCTGACCGCAAGCTTCAGCCTGTTCGGCCAGAACGACTCCCTCTTCGGAGCGGTCTCCCTGTCGAGCGGCGTCTATCGCCCGTTCAGCGGTGCCGCGGCTTCGCTCGACCGCTTCGTGCAAATGGGCGACGAGCAGCGCGTCTTCACGTTGAAGCTCAGCGCCGATGGTCTCGGCGGCGATCTGTATCGGATCGACCTCAGCACGGGCTCCGCGACCGCACTCGGCAAGAGCCTGCGCGACATTGGCCTGCTCGACGACGGCGCAACCCTATTGCTGCGCGAGCGGCTCCCCGCCGTGCAGGTCAGCGCGGGCGGCAGCTCATCCTGGTACCGCCGAGAGCGCTACTGCCTGTCGCTCGACGGACTCACCTGCCAATCGTCCGTTGAATTCCAGGACAGCGTGCCCTTCCAAACGGGAGCGACCTGTACCAGCTATCACGACTGTTGAGCCCTGCGCCGAAGCGGGCCCGTCAGCGCACACAGCGCGCGATCCCCAAGGTCGACGTGACGTGATGCGAGGTAAAGCCGTCGAGGAAGTTCAGCATCCAGTTCTCGGTGGTACTCGTCCCGTAAGGGCTTGCGGTCCAGTAGAGGGCGTCGGTCGCCGTCATTGGAAAGGTCGTGTGATCGACGGCGGGTGATACGTTCCCGGTCGGCACGTCGTCGACCACGCTCGCCAGTTCATTCAGACTCGGAAGCCGCCAGGTTTGAGCGTTCAGCGCGAGGCTCGTGCAGTAGCTGCTGGCTTGGTCGAGCGTCAAACTCACGCTATCGCCGGAGTGCGCCTGTTGCCAGGTGAGGCCCGTGTAGTTGTCTTTGACCTCGCCGTTGGCGACGGCGTAGTGCTGCGCGGGCAGCGTGAGGGAGGCGGGGATCTTCACGCAACGCGCATACGCACTCGCCGCCAGCTGCGACAAGCTGTTGTTGCTGTCGCCTTGCGAGAAATTGATGAACCAAGAAAGCGGCGGATCGACGGTCTTTCTAGAATCCACGACCCAAGGCGTGGAGGCCCAAGTCCAGCCAGCGCTCTTACCGTAAGTGAATACGGCGGCGGTCTTGGCTCCCGAACGCGCATTGTCGAGAATGGAAGTGAGCTCGATGCGCGTCGGCAAGCTCCAACCCGCGCCGAGCCCCGTGCAGTAGTCGAGCGCCGCCTGCCAGGTGGTGGTTGCGGTGTTGGTCGACTTCTCCCACACCAGGCCAGTCACCGTGTCCGTGACGCCGTCACTGCCCTCGGTGTAGTTCATCGGATGCGGCAAGTTCAGCGTCGGGGAATTGGGGATTGGCCAACGCGCCCACTTGCGCGACGCGTAGTCCGTCGCTGTCCACGTCACCGTAGCGCCAGCGCCACCCGCGCTCGCTCCGCTGCCGCCACTGCCACCCGCGCTTGCGCCGCCGCTCGACGAACCGCCCGCGGCTGCGCCAGCCATCGCGCTCTTGCCCGCGCTCCCCATGCCGCCATTGGCGCTGCCGCCGTTCACACTCCCGCCAGCGCCACTTGCGGTGCTGCCAGCCGTCCCGGAGCCGCCGCTCGCCGCGCCGCCCGTGCTCGGTGATGCGCCGCCATTCGCAGGACTGCCGCCGAGGCCCTGCTGAGTGCCGGCCGCGCCTTGCGTGGCGCCCTGAGTTGCACTCGACCCG
>JAEUAF010000828.1 GCA_019695485.1 Sorangium sp. | reverse complement strand
CACTGCGTTGACCATCTCTGGGGTGGGCGTCTTGTGGGCGGGCGGGAGTGGCCTCGGCTCGCTCGCACCGTTCGTGCGCGCGCCGCGCTCCCATCGCGCCGAGCTCCGGCGCATCCGCGCCGAAGACGGGCGAGCGCTCTACGGCGTCGAATTGCCCGACGCCGCGATCGAAGCGCTGGCTCCCGCGCGAGCGAATCGCGGCGCCGATCGCTTCGGGCGACTGAACGTGGCTGGTGTCAAGGCGACGGCTTTGGCAGCCGGCTTCGACGAAGCTGCGATTCGCGCGGGCTGCCTGGCGGACGTTGGCCTCGTGCTCTCGACGACGTTTGGTCCCTGGGACTCGATCAATCGCTTCGTTCTGGAGTTAATCAGCGAGGGTCCCACTGGAACCAGCGCGCGCACCTTCGCCAACACGGTGCCAAACTCGGCCCAAGGCCGCGTTGCCATCGAGCTCGGCATGAAGAGCCACTCGACCACGCTCGCCGGTGTGCCCGCGCTGAGCCACGCTTTCGATCTGTACGAGCGGGGCCACACCCAGCACTTCATTGCCGGCGGCGCGGACGAGCTCAGCGCCAACGTGCTGACCGCGCTATCCGAGGACGGCACGCTCGCTCCGCAAGCGCCCAGCGCTGAGCCTGGACCTCCCTTCGATCGCAGCAGCAGTGGCGCGACGGCGGGTGAAGCGTACGCCGGCTTCTTTTGTGAGAGCGAGGCGTCGGCCAAACAACGCGGCGTCCGTCCATTGGCTCACATTCTGGGCTACGGCATCGCCAGCGACGGCCGCCTGGCTGACAGCTTCGCGCACGCCGATCCGGAAGGGCGATGCTTCGTGCGCGCGATGCAGCAGGCGCTCGAGCGCGCTCGAGTGTCGCGCGACCAAGTGGACGCCATCATCGCCGCTGCCAACGGTTGCGCCGAGCTCGACCAAGGCGAAGCGCAGGCGATTCGTCAGGTATTCGACAGCGAACGGCTGGTACTAGCGCCGAAGTCCGCGACTGGGGAGTGCTTCGGAGCGGCCAGCGCTCTCGGCGTCGCGGCAGGCGTCGCGTTGCTCGCCGACGGCGACGTGCGCACGCTGCTCGTCAACTCGGTGGATATCGGTGGGAACTGCACGAGCATGGTGCTCGCGCGAATTTGAGTTTCAGATTGAGTTCGAGTCGGAGAGGGAACATGTCAGATCTCGGTGGAACAGCAGCGCGCGCGCAGAGTCGGGAATTTCAGAACCGAGTCGCCATCATCACCGGAGCGAGCAGGGGCATCGGACGCGCGCTGTCTCTGGCATTCGCGGCCTCCGGCGCGAAAATCGTCGCCAACTACCATTCGAACCAAGCGGCTGCCGAAGCGCTCGAGCGTGACCTCCACGCGCTCGACGCGGCCGTCACCCTCTCTCGAGGTTCCGTGGCGGACGAAGCCTACGTTCAGTCGCTCGTCGCGCAAACCGTCGAAACCTATGGCCGGGTAGACATTCTCATCAACAACGCTGGCGTGTTGTCGCGCCAATTCGTGATGCTGACCCAGCTCGAGGCTTGGCGCAGCGCGCTCGACATCAACCTGACCGGCGCGTTCTTGTGCGCCCGTGAAGTCCTGCGCCCGATGGTCGAACAGCGCTCCGGTTGTATCCTGAATATGGCATCAGTGGCGGCGTTCGGTGGGCTCCCGGGGCAAGCGACTTATGCGAGCTCGAAGGCTGGCATGCTCGGACTCACGCGCACGCTCGCCAAGGAAGTGGCCAAGCGCGGCATTCGCGTAAACGCCATCGCCCCCGGCTACATCGCGACGGAAATGCTCTCGGATGCAGACCTCGACGCCGCGCGAAAGCTGGCACCCATGGGGCGCGTCGGGGAGCCCTCGGACGTCGCCGAGCTCGCGCTCTTTCTGGCCTCGGATCGCGCCAAATTCATCACCGGACAGACCATCGTCACGGACGGGGGACTCACCCTCTGAACAGCAGAAAGGAAACCGCATGAACCTACATCAAGCCGTCAAAGAATGCATGATCGAACGTCTGGACCTCGAGCAGACGCCGGACGAAATTCCGAACGACGTCCCGCTCTTCGGTGGAGGCCTCGGCCTCGATTCCATCGATGCGTTGGATTTGGTCGTCGCGCTCGGCAAGCGCTTCAAGATCAAGATTGAAGACGACGATTTCGGAATCTTCGGCTCGGTCGACAAGATCGTCGAGTTCATCGAAAAGCAGCAGGCAAACTCCGTCGCGATCCAGCCAACGAGCGGGGAGGCGGCAGCAGAGCAGCCATGAACCGGATTGCCGTTACGGGGATGGGCGTCATGTGCGCCCTGGGCAACAACAAGGACGAGTTTCTCGAGGGCTTGCGAAGCGCCCGCAACGGCATCAGACCGGTCGCATCGTTCGCGGATATCGACCGGTACCCAATCCAGGTGGGCTGCGAAATCCAGCGCTTCGCGCTCGATGACTTCGGGCTCCAGGCGTGGGCCGACTACGATCCCATCACGCAGCGCGCGCTCGCCGCTGTCTCGATGGCGCTCGCAGACGCAAACCTCGCTCGGACGCGGGCTCTGGAAAATGTGGGTCTCGCACTCGCCACTTGCATGGGGGGCTGCATGTCTCGGGAGGCGTTCTACCGGCGTGCCCAGGCCGGTGAGGCGCCTTCCCAGCAGCTGATTCGACAGGTGCCGTGCGCCGTCGTGGCGGGCCATGTCGCACGACAGTTCGCCTTGGGTGGGCCGCTTTCGACGGTGGTGACCGCATGTGCGGCTGGCACCAATGCGATCGGGCTCGGGGCGGACCACATTCGCTCCGGGCGCGCCAGCGTGATGATTGCGGGCGGCGTCGACCCGTTCTCTGCCATCTCGTTCAGCGGCTTCACGGTGCTGGGAGCCATGTCCAAGAACCAGGCTTCGCCGTTTTCGGTCGAGCGCACGGGGCTCGTGCTCGGCGAGGCGCCCGCGTTCGTGATCCTCGAGGCAGAGGCGCACGCGCTGGCGCGGAACGCGCCCATCTACGGTTACGTGCTCGGCTATGGCCTCAGCAACGACGCCTACCATCCGACGACGCCCGACCCAAGTGGCGCAGGAGCCGCGCGAGCGATGCGCGCGGCGCTGCGAGATGCCAAGCTTTGCCCCGAACAGATCGCGTACGTCAACGCCCACGGCACCGGCACTCATTACAACGACGAGATGGAGGTGCGCGCCCTTGAGGAGGTGTTCGGCGACCATGCCGAAAAGCTCGCGGTGTCGTCGACGAAGAGCCAAATCGGACACACGCTCGCGGCGGCCGGAGCCGTGGAGCTCATCACGACCCTGCTCGCCATGAAGCACGGCTTCTTCCCCGCGACCGTCGGCTGTGACGCTCCCATGCCCGCGGCATGGGACTTCGTCCCGAACCAGGCGCGACCCGCAGCCTTCGAGCACGCCATGAGCAACTCGTTCGCGTTCGGGGGCAACACGGCCTCGGTGGTCGTCGCGCGCGCCTGAAGGCATTCGGAAGGTTTCAATGACCAGCGCGGCATTCAACTTAGTGGTGCGGACACTGGCCATCGCTCGCTCAGACGCGGTTTTGCAGCAACCGCTTTCGGCCCTGCGCGCCGGACTCGATGCCAAGCTGCGCCGACTCACACGCGCTCGCCGACGGACGCTCTCGGCGCTCTCGGGCTGCGAAGAGCGCTTGTTCTGGGCCGAGCCGCGCGCGGCGATCGACAGCTCTCGAGTGATCCTGTTCGTGCACGGCGGAGCGTTCTGCGCGGGGTCGGTCGAGCTTTATTCGGGGCTAGCCGGCGCTCTCGGAGATCTGGCTCGGGCGCGCGTGGCGATGGCTGTGTACCGCCTCGCCCCCGAGCATCCGTTCCCCGCCGCTCTGGAGGATATCGAGCGGGCCTACACGCTGCTGCTCGCCACGGGCGTGGCGCCCGAACGCTTGGTAGTAGTGGGGGATTCCGCGGGCGGAGGCCTGGCGCTGAGCGCGCTCATACGGGCCAAGGCGCGCGGGGCGCGGTTGCCGGCGGGGCTCGCTTTGTTGTCCCCTTGGGTAGATTTGTCACTCTCCGGGCAGAGTGTGACGACGAACGCGCAGCGGGACCCCGTGGTGCGCGCCGCCGGCCTCCAGCGCCTCGCGCGGACCTACCTTGCCGAGCGGGCTCCGTGCGACGATCCCAGCGCGTCGCCCTTGTTTGCAGATCTCAGCGGGCTGCCGCCGTGCTTGGTGCAGGTCGGCAGAAATGAGCTCTTGCGTTCGGATTCGACGGAACTCGTCGAAGCGTTGCTTCGCCAGGGTGTGAACGCGAGTTTGGACTTGCGTGAAGACATGTTTCACGGCTTCTACGTGATGGACGAGCTACCCGAAGCGCAGCAGGCGCTCGCGCACGTTAGCCGCTTCGTCAATGAACGATTCGGGGCGTTCTACGTAACCAGTCAGGCTTAGCATGGCGATAGACCCCAGTGCGTTGGGCAGCGAGAGCCCAGAGTTTTCGCATCAATACGACTTTCGAGCGCTGAGCCTCTACGCGCTCTCCGCGGGCGCCACGCCCGAGCGCGAGCTCAGCTTGCTCTTCGAGCGGCAGAGTCACGCTTATGCTGCGCCGACCTACCCGGTCGTGCCG
>JAEUAF010000805.1 GCA_019695485.1 Sorangium sp. | reverse complement strand
CGGCCTCGCGCATGCCGCTGTGCACCACGTAACGCTCCGCGGGCACCTTCTTTACCTCTTCTTCGAGTACTTCGACATACGCCTTCAACACCGCGTCGATCGCGTCGGGGCTCGCTTCGACGCCGATTGTCGTGAGCGCCATTCGCACGATCAGTCGGTCCGTCAACCCATCCAAGCGAAAGGCGAGCGCCTCTGGGTGACCATAGATAGACGCGAACCCGCGCTGCATGGCGCGCCTTCCGGCGCCTCCGGTCGTGACCAATGTGCCGTCGATGTCGAAAAGAAAGACTGTGGGTCGCATAGCGCCGAACGCTGACACGAGCGGCGAAGCGCCGCGAGTCAGGAAGGTTTCTTTGGCGCCAACGAGGGCACGCGGGTCGGAAGCGGCAAAGGCCCTCCGACTGCGGCCGCTTTGGCTCGAACGAATTCGGCCAACGCGCGAAAGGGCACTCCCGTCGGGCAAATCCGCTCTTTCTCGGCCAACACCTCATCGCTCACGAACGAGAAGCTATACGCCGCGGCACGGAAGTCCGGCATGCTGCGCGAGCCCGCGAGCACGAGCGGCATCACCCCGCGGTATGCGCCGCCCGACTGGCGAATCCGCCCCGCCTCCCCGCGATCGCAGAGGCCGCAGGCAATGCAGCGTTGAAACTCAGACATGCGCTCTCGCTCGAGCTCCGTAACTGGAGGCAAGCCGTCCGCATCGTAGTTCTCGCGAAAAGCCGCGAGCCCGCTCGCACCACCGCCGAACGCGCGTCGAAACAGAGTTCCAATCAGCGCCCAGGCCAACAACCACAACGCCTTGATGCGCCCGCGCATCCCATCAGACTAGGGCCTGTCCCCGAATTGATCGAGCCCCCGTGCCCGTTAGGTGCCCGAAGAAGGTCGTAAGGAAAGGTCGGTGCTGAGCTGAAGCTCGCCCCGCGCCCATGCACCGTCGGCAGATCCAGACCACTCCGAGCGTAAATTGAAGCAACCGATCGCCAAACAGGCTCCCCGTGCGGCGCCTCTGCATTCAACCGACTACCGTCCGGCCGGAGCCCATTTTTCGCCGAAATCCGTAACGTGAGACGCGTCACGCGTCACAGAACACGACCGCTGTTACACACCGTAACCATTTGAAATCATATACATAAATACCCGGCACACTCCGTGCTCAAGGGGTCTCCAGGCGACGCCAGCCGCGCCCGAAGGACCCCGACGATGGAACAGCACGCCGCAAAGACCCACTCAGATTCCGGAATCTTCAAGATCAGCCAGCCCGGCTCCTCGGTGCAGGACGACGAGCAGAGCTTGCTCTCGCTACTCCTCGCGGATGACGAAGGGGCCTGGCGCGAGTTCAACACCCGTTACTCGCGGCTCTTGCTGAGCTGCATCTCGCGCGTCACCGCGCGCTTCGGCTACTCCACTCAGGACGACGTGCAGGAAATTTACGCCACGCTCTGCTTGCAACTACTCAGCAACGACAAGCGCAAGCTGCGAAGCTTCGAGGCCGGGCGGGGCACTCGCCTTGGAACATGGTTGGGGTTGTTGGCAACGCACACAGCTTACGACTTTTTGCGTTCAGTTCGGCGCGCCCCAAAGCTCGACGAGCTCGACGAGGCTTGCGCGGTATCGACCCATACGCCGGACCCGAGCGAGACAACGTTGCTGCGCGAACGCGCCCGGTTGCTGGCGGAGGCTCTCTCCGTTCTCAGTGACAAGGATCGTGAATTCATCGAATTGTTCTATGGCTGCGGATTACCGGCCGAAGAGGTGGCAAGCCGCATGGGCATCAACGTGAAGACGGTCTACACGAAGAAACACAAGCTTCAGCACCGCTTGCAGAGCCTTTTGGGCGACGAAACGCTCGCAGCGTGACTAGCGACGCCAACTTCCGCTCGGACCAGCGCTCAATTTGCAACCGCAGCACTGTAATTTCTGGTGCTTCGTGTGGTAAACGGCGGCGTGACCGTTCGGAGCTCTCCCGCACGCTGGCGCGCCCTCGCCTGTGTCGGCATCTTGTGGAGCTCAGCGGGAACAGAGGGGTGCGGCGGTAGGCCGAGCGTGAATGCGCAACGCGCCGCGCATGCTCGATCTGGAGGCTCCGCGCTCGAACGCATCGTCGTCGCCGAGCGGCCGCCCCTGACCCTCGTCGCGCGGAGCGGCGATCCGCGCGGAGCGGTTGCGTTCGTCGCTGCGCACGCGCGAGGAAGCATGGTGTCCGCAGCGCTCACAGGCGTCTTAGCGGCGCGCCTCGAGAGCGCTGGTGTGAGCGCCGTCGAGGCCCGCGCGCACGGCCTCGGACTCGAGCTGTCGCGTGCAGTCGATGGCCCGCGTGAAGCGGCGCGTTTCATCGAAGCGGTGGGCGCGGCTCTCGCGCAGCCGATCAGCCTGGGCGATCCCGCGATTCAGCGCGCCCGCCATGAACTCGCGGCGCTGCACGCCTTCAGCTTCGCAGGGCCAGGCGAATCCGCGGTCGCCGCGTGCTCGGGCGAGCTCGGACTCGAACGCGACGCGCCGCCCCTCGACCTAGCCACGCCTGCTGGTGTCGCACGCTTGGATGACGGCCGGAAGGCTACTTTTCAGGCCGAAGCAGCAGCTTTCTCCGCGCTCGGCTCGGCCGAAGTGCTCGACGCCGCCGCTCAAGCCTTGGCGGCCGTCGCGGCCTGGCCGACCGGTGCCGCCGACGCGGAATCCTGGCCGACCAGTGATGCGATCCTGGTCGATACCGCACCCGGCGTACGGCGTTTGAGTTTGGCCTTGCGCGTCGGCAATGCCGACACCGCTATCGGCGCCGGCGCGGCGCTCGGAGCTCGCGATTCAGAATTGCTGGAACGTCTGGCTGCCCTGAATCCCGCCTGGCGTCTCGAGCGCGCGACAAGCGTCGCCCACCCGCGCGGCGGCTGCCTGCGTCTCGACCTCGTGCCCCCCAAAGGAGACCCTGCGCCGACGACGCTAGAAGTCTCACGAGTCGCGGCATTGGCGGAGCTCAGTGCCGCGGAGGCACTCGCGCACGCCGAACCGGGCGCACTCGATGAAAGCGTGATCCGCCCCAGCAATCCGCAACGCGCGGCGACGCTTGCGGCCTGGCGCGCGCTTCCAACGCGCGAAGAGAACGTCGCCACCAGAACCACGATCGCTTACCTGAATGGATCGGGCGATGCGGTCAGCAGCGCCGAACTCGGCGCCGCGTTGAACACTCAGCGTGCGCGCTTGTTACACCCGACCTTCGAGCTTTCAACGCGCGTCGAAGCGGGCCAAGGCGAGCTCTGGGTGCTGCTCGCGAGCCCGTGCGGGACCGCCAGCGAAAGCGCCCAAAATGCGGGGGCGCTTGCGCTCGCGCTGCGGGCGTTGACGCTGCGTTCCAGTTCGAAAGATGTCCAACTCGAACCGTGGGTCACGCCAGACGGAGTCGGACTGCTGGCACACGCACCGCGCCGCACCAGCGGAGAGGCTCCCGCTGAGCACGCCGCGCGCATCGGCAGCGCGCTCGGTCGCGCGCTCGGCCCGCGCCTTCAGGGAAACGAGCTCGGCGCCGCGCGCGCCGTGCTGCTCGAAGAGCTCGGTAGTCGGCCGTTGCCTGGCTGGTCGCTCATGCTCGAAGGCTTGTCGCCAGGACGACTGTCCTGGTTAGAGCCGCGCGGCGAATGGGCCAGCGTTTCGGAGCTGTCGGGCGAGGAAGTCGAGCGCGCGCGACGCTATCTGCTGGCAGGGCCGTTGAAACTCGCGGTATTGGCGAGTCACGACGACGGGCAAGCCGCGCTCGCGGCTCGGGCCGTCCAGAGCTGGTTGCTCACGGCGGCACCGGAAGTCG
>JAEUAF010000640.1 GCA_019695485.1 Sorangium sp. | reverse complement strand
CCAAATCCGCCGCCACCACCACCGCCGCCACCGGCGCGGGGCTTGCGCTCTTCGGCCTCGTTGACTCGGAGCGGGCGACCGTCGAGGTCCTGACCGTCCATCTCCGAGATGGCCTTCTTGGCCTCGTCAGCCGTACCCATGACCACGAACGCGAAACCACGCGAACGGCCGGTCTCACGATCCAGCACCAGCTTGGTCTCGACGACCTCACCATGCTGAGAGAACGCGCGCTGCAGGGAGTCTTCGGTGGTGTGGAAAGCCAGGTTTCCAACGTACAATCGATTGTTCATGGTTGTCTCAGTCGCGGTAAGTAGCCCATCGAGGGCCTAGTGACCGACGCTCGAGAAAACCGCGGAATCGAAAGTCGGGTGCAGCGGGAGCCGCTGCATCATCGTCTGCCGGACAAGCGACTTTCCACCCTCTCAGTCGAGAAAGCAGCCAGGCGGTTACCGAAAACGCTGTGCAGCGACGTTCTAGCCTCGGATGCCCCTAGAATCAAGCTTGAGCTGCGCGCCCAGCCAGCTGGCCGAGGACATTCCAAGGCGGTTCGCGAGCGATCGGCGAAGCCCGCCGATTGGCCAGGTCTGAGTCAGTTGGCCGGACTGGTCCGAGTTGAGCGGCCCGTTTGGGTGCAGTCCGGTGGTTCGGCCGTTGGCGTGGCCATCGGTCCGGCGTGGGCCGGCGCCGGGTGCGGCGGGACGGTGCCTTCGCGACCGCCGCCGCGGCGGGGGCTTAGGTCGTTGGCTCGACATGTGCCTCGCGCGCGGGGGTTGCTCGACGGGTCGCGTCCGCAAGCGGGAACTCCGCTCCGGCGTCGCACTGAGTGAGGGCTCCGTGCCGATGGCGTCTTGCGTGATGACTCCGTGCCGATGGCGTCCTGCGTGAGACAGAGTGATGAGTTCAAAAGTGTGACTTCGCAACGGGTCCGCGCGGTCGCGGTTGTTGCCATCGGTGCGCCGCGAGTTTGCGAAAGGCAAAAGGCGTAACCAAGCGTCGAAGGCACATCTCTGTAACGCCGCGTTTTCGAGTGCTTTGCGTTTCGACGCGGACATGACCAACAGATGGCGATGGTAGCTGTGGCTGGTTGAGCGTTTCGCGGACCGCTGATCGTTTGTGGTCTGTCGAGAAAGCCGCGACGAGCAAGTCGCGAAACAGGACTTCGACCCGCTTGGGCGAGAGAATCGCGTCGCGCCTGTGCGGCTCGGGGTTTCGGCTTCTATCTGCGAGGGGCCGCTGCTATCCATCGTTCTCGCTCACAGCAAGGAGGCGCCCATGGATCTCGAACGCCACGTTGGTCTCAAGTCGGACGGAAAAGTTGCAGTGCGAGACCGGCGGACGATCGCTCGATCCATTGCGCTGAAACTCGCGGCGATGGGCTTTCGGATTCCGGAAAGCGTCGCCGACACCGAGCTCATCGATCTCGAGCGCGACTTGTTTGCGCGCTATCGCGAGCAGATGCGGCTCTTGGCGGATCATCTATGCCCAGCGGATCGCCGCATCCAAGCCTTCTTGGATTCGCTGTTTGCGCGCCTCGAGCTGCCCTTTTCCGTCAGGCTACCGACCAGCACGTTCTTGCTCGATCGCTACGGTCTGGCGCGCGAGCTCTCGTTACCGCTCGACGCGGACGAATGGCATAACGAGGTGATCAGCAGCTATCGCCTCGACAATGGCGTGTTGCACAATCCGCTCAACGATCGCAGGACCACGCAGGGTGTGTTCCACGTCGCCGATGTTGGGCTCCCGGTGCCCGGCGACAAGCTCGGCGTGCCGCTGCTCACGTATGCGCATTTGCTATACCACGCGCTCCACGCCCCGAATCACCTGCTTCGCGTGCCCTTCTCCGCCGAGTGGGAGACGCCGGTCGAGAGCATGGTGTCCTTGCTCTTGCGTCCGTTGGTGTGTCCCGAAGTGCCGCGCGTATCGCCCGAGAAACGCCTCGAAGTGCGCTTCTTTGCGCCCGGCGGCTTGGTCTCGAATCTGGACTTTCTGGAGAGTATTTTCGGCAACGCGGGTGACCCCTTCTTGCCAGAGAATGACGCCGCGCTCGACGTCGAACACTGGACCGGCCACACCGGCTGCGTCGTGTTGGCGCCGCACCTCACGCGCCTGCGCAAGAAGGACGTCGGGCTACCGCATGTGTCCGAGGCGACCGAGGCGCAGAAGCGCGATGGCATGTGTTGGGCCGATCCCGCAGAGCTTTACAACAACGGGGGCGCCTTCAAGATCACCGCGCGCAGTATGGACGGCGTGATGGTCACGATTTTGGCCGACAACTACTTTGGCTACTGCAAAAAAGAGGTCAAGACTCAGATAAGCTTCAGCGCGAATCTGTTCGGCTTGGCAGAGGAGGAACACGCGGGCGGCGCGCTGGCCTTCGCCACGCAGAGCTTGGGCGATCACTTCGCGCCGGATCGCTTGGGGCATTCGGGTCACCGCTTCGCCGAGGTGCTCGAGATTCTTGGCGATCGCGTGACGCTGCATCCGACCGGCTACGCCACCGACAAGATTCACAGCGAGGTGCACTACCTGCCGGAAGATATGGAGATCGATCTCAAGCGGCAAGACATCAAGTGGACTAGCCGTGGCGAGGATCAGCATCTGAAGCTCTTGCCGGGGCAAACCTACGTGCACCCGAGTGGCTACAAAGTGCGCATGGAAAAGCACCCCGCAGCGCCGAGTTGGCGTCTGATCGGCACCGCCGCGGAGGGCACCTTTTGCCACAAGCCATGCACGGTGTCGGGCGGTGGAAAATCGGAGATCAGCAAGAGCCTGATCGACGCCGTGATCTACGGGCCGATTTACGTGCAGAACTTCGAAGACGATATGGCCGCGGTGGAGGCGATTTTCCAAAGAGACTACCGGCAGGCGCTGCACCCCGAGCTTCGGACCTCGGTCGACAACTCACGGCCCATCTTGTCTCAAGACCGATCGCTCGGGTCGGTGATCAAGCTGCTCACTCCGAACCCGACCGACTTCACGCCCGAGTACAACGCGTGGCTCGAGGGCTTGCCGAACTATGTGCGCGCGCTGGTCTTCGTGATCAAGCGCTTCTACCGCGCGGACTGGGGCAAGGATTGGCGCAAGCACTTCACCGTCGACATCATCAACGGCGCGCCCGGTCACGAGCTGAAGCAAGATGGGCGCAAGCTCGTTGGCAGCTACCTGCGAGTGGGGCTGCTCGGCAACGGCGCGTGGCGCACGTACAAGCTGCGTCAGGATTTCATCGCAGCCGACAAAGTGCAGATGGAGGACGACATCAGTGCGTCGGTGGTCGTTCCTGCGCACGCGCTCTACGGCTTGCCGTCGGAGTACGACGGCCACCCGAGCCTGAAGCTCAGTGAAAACTGCGAGTTTCGCCTGTTCCAGCGTCCTGACGAGGCGATTCACCCGGGCTTCGACAAGCAGACCGAAGAGGACATGTCAGGCCTCGGTCTGTTCTGCTCGAATTTTCAACCGCTCGCGCCTGCGGACGCGAAGGCCCTGGTCGAAGAAGTCTCCGTGCACGATGCATTCACCGAGCCGATGAAGAAGCACGTGTCGGCCAATGCGGCGCGCGACGCTGGCTTCTCGATTTGCTCGGCCAAGCCGCGCTTGGTTGGCGGCAAGCCCAGCAAGAATCCGCGCTACTTGCAGGTGCGACCCGATGTCGTCCGCATGCGCGACAAGTACCTGGCGGAGATGGGCGCGCGGCTCTATCGACGCATTCCGCTGCCGGAGCCGGTGATCTTCCCGGTGATCAGCGTGCTGTCCGGTCGTCGCAACAACCCGCCGGATGATGGGATTCGGCCGCTTTGCGTGTACAGCCCCATTCACTACCAAGAGCTGCCCGAGCTCTTCATGGACTACGTCTGCTCGGTCACCGGAAAATCGCCGAGCACGACGGGTGCGGGCACCGAGGGAGCCCTAACCAAAGGGCCGTTCAACGCGCTTTGCGCCACGGCTGATCTCAACAATGCGCTGGTGTCGATGCTGATCACCGGCTACGCGGGCTTCAGCTCGGCCGCCGGCTTCATCGGGCCCAAGTTTCAGGTCGACCACGACATCAGCCTGCTCGTTCCCGAGGTTTGGTGCCGCATGTTCCCGCACGAGCGTAACCCCGCCAAATTGATCGCCGAAGGGCACTTGGAGCGCCTCGATGACATCGTGTACGAGGGGCGGCCTGTGCTGGCCAGTCGGCTCGGCTATCGCATCACCGCCAAGTTCGTGCACACCTTCTTGGGCCGCGTATTCGACAATCCCGCGGACGTGCTGACTGACGAGATTCTGAAGCCGGAGATTCAAGATCTGGGCGTGTTCGCCGATGGCGTCGACAACATCGTCGACGCACAGCGCCGCGTGGCGGAGGCCTATTTCCAGGACGGGAGCATCGACGACGCCTGCCCGCCGCTGCGCGCCTTGCTGCACATCATGGCGTACGGTCACTACGAGGGGAAGGACGCGCATCATCCGGAGGTGCGGCGCCTGTTCAACCGCGAGGCCCTACTCGCGAGTGACTGGTACAGGGAGCGTCTCGTGACCAAGCAAGAGCGCGATGTGGAGCTCTGGCGTCGGCACGTGCGCGCGCTCGGCGAATTCTTGGCGCAGCCGAGCCACCGCGACGAAGCCGAGCGCTTGCAGGTACCGACGCGGCTGGCTCGGGCCAAGGCCGAGCTCGAGCGCGTGAGCTCCGCGGATTACCTGAAGACACTCGAAGGAACTATTGGCGCAGATCCAGTCCATCGCGGGGCCCACGTGCGCGTCATGCCCACCCGCGGGGCGCGTGAAGCGGCGCCCGTTCGCGTGCTCACCAACTGAGGCTCGAGGGCGCGCACTTGGCTGCGGGCGCTCGCGAAAGACGAGCGTCCGAACCTGCATCGAGCTTGGCCGTGAATTCGGCCGGAGAGGCACGCTCCGGCCGAAAATTGCGGCTTCGTGCGGGCACCTGGCTCAGCGCGCGGCGAGGGAATAGGCTCGCGCCTTCATGGTCGAAAGTGAGTCGAAATCGGTTGCGGAGCGGCCTCGGGAGAAGCGTGCAGAGGGGCAGGAGACCCCCGCGGTTGCAGAGCGATCACGCGGCGCCGCCCTGTTCCCCCTCTCTACTTGGAGGGCTGCTGCTGCCGCCTTTGCCTGTGGGTTGCTCTACTTTCTGGCGTTTCCGGGGATCGGCTGGTGGCCGCTCGGCTTCGTGGCGCTGGTCCCGCTGCGCCTTGCGTTAGTCGGGCAGACGCCGCGGCGCGCGGCCTGGCTGGGCTGGGTGAGTGGCATGACCATGGTGAGCGCCGGCTTTTACTGGATGCTCAACATGCTGCAGGCGTTTAGCGGATTTTCGACGCCAATTTGCATGTTCTTCGTCGGCGTCGTGAATGCGTTCGCGGGCGGTCGCAGCGCGATGTTTGCCTGGCTGTTCGTGCGGGCCGAGCGCAACGGTTGGCCGCGCGGCCCCATGTTTCTGGCCGCCTTCGCGGCGAGTGAGCTGTTCTTTCCTGCGCTCTTCTTTTGGTCGTACGGGGCCGTTCCTCAAGACGTGCCGGCGCTCACGCAGATCGCGGATCTCGGTGGGATCTACGCGGTCGGCTTGGTGCTCGTGGCCTTCAATTGGGCGCTGTCGGAGTTTATCCTCGCTCGCCTTCGTGGCGAGAAGGCAAACCTACGGGCGCTCGCGCCGTACGCGGTCGTGCCGGTGCTGGCCGCGGCATATGGGGCTGTGCGCATTCAGCAGGTGAGTCTGCGCATGGCTCGGGCAAGTTCGGGCAACATCGGGCTCGTGCAGGCCAACATGGGATTGATGGAGAAGCGCCAAGCCTACGAGGCCGGCCTCTTGCGTCACATCGAACACACCGGCGACTTGCTGCGCGAGAAGCCGCTCGACCTAGTGATCTGGAGTGAGACCTCGGTGATGCACGCGCTGAACGCGCAGGATGCGCCGCGGCTCTTGCCCCGCATTTTCACGCGACGCCTCGGCGTGCCGACGCTGTTCGGCGCCGTTCTGTACGACAACGTCAGCGATGCTCGGCAGCGCGCCTTCTATAACTCGGTTTTGCTCACCGACAAGCAGGGCGAGGTGCGCGGTCGCTACGACAAGCAGGAGCTCGTGCCGTTCAGCGAGCACATGCCCTTCGGCGAAGATTTCCCGGTGCTCTTCGAGATTTCGCCCAACTCGAGTGACTTTCGTCGCGGGAGCTCGCTCGCGCCGCTGCCGCTCGGCCAGCACAAGATCGCGGCCATGGTCTGCAACGACGACGTCAGCCCCTCGCTCGGCAATCGCCTGCTCGCTGACCCCGACACCGATTTGCTCGTGAACCTCACCAACGACGCCTGGTTCGGCGACACCACCGAGCCTTGGATCCACTTGGCGCTGGCAAAATTCCGGGCCATCGAGCACCGCCGCTATTTCGTGCGCTCGACCAACAGCGGTGTGAGCGCCTTCGTAGACCCCATTGGTCGCGTGGTTTCGCACACCGACACCTTCAAGGAGCAAACGTTGATAGGCAACGTGCGTTACCTCAAGGGTCGCACCGGCTACGAAGTGCTCGGCGACGTCCCTTATTGGATCGCCGGTCTGCTGGTCACGTTCGGCGCGTTCCGGCGGCGCGGGGCGGCGAAGTCGCAGCCCTCTGCTCGCGCGGCCGCGAAAAGTGTGGCCTGAGTTTTCGGAACCCCGTGACTTCTGAGGGATCTAGCGAGACCTAGGCTGCGCGCGGACTGAACGAATGGCCCCGTATTTTATGAAGGTACTTGCATTTCTCCGCCGGGCAGCGTAAAAGACTCGAGTTATATGCGCTCTGGCCGTTTCGAGTTTTGGTTTGGTTACTGGCGCCCGCGCGAGCGGCGGCTAGGGCCGACCTGTTAACCGAACGATAGGTCGAAGCGAAAACGAACCCCTGGTCGCCGCAAGGCACCGGGGGTTTTTGCTTTCCGGGTTCGTCATGCGTGAAACGAAGAATCTCAGAGTCGTCGACACCGCCGTGCTTCAAAGTCCCAATCAGGTGCTGGAAGAGCTTCCGCTGAGCCCACGCGCGGCCGATGTGGTGTTCCGCGCGCGCACCGAGCTCGAGGAGGTGCTGCTCGGGAAGGATCGTCGGCGTCTGGTGATCGTCGGTCCTTGTTCAATTCACGATCCGAGCGCCGCGCTCGACTACGCGGCGAAGTTATTGGCGTTGCGCGAACGGCTCTCGGATTCGCTTTTGATCGTGATGCGCGTGTACTTCGAGAAGCCGCGTACGACGGTCGGCTGGAAGGGGCTCATCAACGACCCGCATCTCGACGGCACCTTCGACATTCCGCTCGGAATCCGCGTGGCGCGGCGCCTACTGCGTGATCTGGCCGAGCTCGGGATGCCGGCGGCGACCGAAATGTTGGATCCGATTGTCCCTCAATATATCGCGGATCTAGTGACTTGGACTGCGATTGGGGCGCGCACGACCGAGAGCCAAACGCACCGCGAAATGGCGAGCGGGCTCTCGATGCCGGTCGGCTTCAAGAATGGGACGGACGGCGGGCTGTCTGTCGCCATCAACGCCATGATTGCGGCGTCGCAGCCGCACAGCTTCCTCGGCGTCGACGCCGAAGGGCGCGTCGGTGTGGTGCGCACCTCCGGCAATCCGCACACTCACTTGGTCCTGCGGGGTGGGAGCAAAGGGCCGAACTTTGCGAGCGCCGATGTGGCGCGTGCGACCGCGGCTCTGCAAAGCGCCGGCGTGAACCCGTTCGTGCTCGTCGACTGCAGTCACGACAACAGCGGCAAGGACGCAGCGCGTCAGCCGAGCGTGCTGCAAGCGGTGGGTTCACAAATTCGGGCGGGCGAACGTAACCTGCTGGGCGCCATGGTCGAGAGCAATCTGGTGGCGGGTCGGCAGGAACTGTTTGGCCAAAAAGACGCGCTCACTTACGGACAGAGCATCACGGATGCGTGTGTCGACTTTCCCACGACCGCGCGCATGCTCGAGGATTTCGCCCGCGACGCGGGCGCTCACATTCCGAACGCCGTCAACGCGTAAGCCGCAGCGTTCGCGTGAATACCGCTGACAGCCGGGAGCCGTCCGAATCGACGCCGGGTCGAGCAGGCCTCACTCTGCGCTCGCTGTCGGCGATCGTGCTGACCATATTGCTCACCGCCATCGTGATCGCGCTGTCGGGCGTTTTCGATTCGGCCAATTCGCTGATCGGCAGCGAGGCCTTGCCTGTCCCGGCGCTCTTGGTCGTGTTGCCGCTGCTATCGGTGTGCGCGATGGTGGCGGCGCTCTCCAGGTTTCGCGCGCTCGAGCGCGCCGAGCTCGTGTGCGTCTTGTTTGCGTCGTTGATGGCGGCGCCGCTGATGTCGATGGGTTTTTGGCGCTATCAGTTGGCCGGCCTCAGCACCATCGTGCGCCTCTCGGACTGGACCAAATTCGAAGCGCTTCCGGAGGGTTTGTGGCCTCACGGTGACGACCTCTTGAAGGGCGTGCTCGACGCCCCACGAGAGCTCGCGCCGAGCAGCAGCAACGGCGGGTCGGTCGACGTGCACAACGGCGTCGTATCGCTCTCGAACCGGGCTCCCGCGTCCACTGCCGCCGTGCGGGTGCGCCTCGCCCTTGGAGACGCGCCGCATGCGTTCGGCGAATCACAGCAGATTACTGCAGTCCCGGGGCGCCCTTACCTCTTGACGGCGCTCGTGCGCGCCAACGATCTCGCCGCGGACGCGAGCTATTTTCTGCGCCTCTACGCGGACGACGAGCCGGCGTTTGCGAGCGAGCCGGTGTCCGCTCGTCAGGAGGCCAAGCGCACGCCGCTCTTGGCGGATGGCTTCGTGAGGGTGGGCTTCTATCCACTGTCCTTGCCCGGCACTGCCAAGCGCTCGGTCACGCTCGAACTGGGTCTGCGCGGTGCGGGCGTCGCCAAGTGGCGTGATCTGCGGCTCTACGACGTGCGCGCCATCGAGGCCGCATACAAGGGCTACACGCGCGTGACGCGCGCCGAGTTCCAAGCGCTGTCGCTCGCGGAGCGACAGACTGCGCTGGTCGTCCCCGACTCTTGGTTCTCCGCGCGCGGACTCAGGTACTTGAGCGGCTTTTCGTATCCGATCGCGGACTTTCGCGCACCGATTCTGCGGCTCGGCGCGTTTGCCGGGCTGGTGTTCGCGGCGAGCCTGGGTTTGGCGCTCATCTACCGCAAGCAATGGCTCACGAACGAGCGATTTCCGTTGCCGATGGCGCGCGTGCTCTTGGTCGTGCTCGGCGCCGACGAGACGCATGGCGGACTTGGCGCGCGCTTTCTGCGGAATCGCTGGCTGTGGTTCGGCTTCGTGTTCACCTTCGTATGGTGCTTGTTCAAGGTGCTTTACGGCTATTTCCCCAGCCTGCCTGACCTGCGCGTCAACGTGAGCGTGAAGAGTTACCTGGCCGATGCGTTCTGGGGGCGCACTTGGGACGGCGTCGACTTTCAGGTGGTCGGGCTGTTCCTGGGGCTCGCGCTGTTCATGGAGCTCAACGTGCTCCTCAGCCTGGTCCTCGGGTTTCTGGGTTTTCGGTTGCAGTATTGGCTCGGCCAGTCGCGAGGCCTGACGCAAGATCAAGACTTTCCGTATTTCTCTCTGCAGATGCTGGGCGCGTACCTCGCCTATGGCGCGCTGCTCGTGTTCGCGACGCGCCGCTATCTTGGGGAGACGCTGCGCGGGGCCTTCCAGCGTGGCCAAGCCTCGCGCGAGGTGGGCGTGCAGCGGCTCGGGCTCGGGCTGTTCGTCGCGGCCATCCTGGGTTTTGGCGCGTGGGGGCGCTGGTTGGGGTTGCCGTTGGTCAGCGTCGGCGTGTTGTGTGCGCAGGTATTGTTGATGGCCTGGATCGGGCAGAAATTCCGCGCCGAGTGCGGGCTGCCGAGCGCGGGCTTCAACCATCCACTCGGCGGCTCCGGCAACTTCAACGCGCCGCTCGAGCCCATGCTGTTGGTGCCGTTGCTCGGTGGCATTTCCGTGTTCGGCGGGAGTTCGCTGGTCACGATGTCGCTGATCACGGCGGTGGTCTTGCCGTACGGCTTCTTTCTGGTGCCTGGCTTGCAGGTGGAGCTTCTCGAAGTGGGGCGGCGCTTCGGGGTGCGTACTTCGCACTTGGTGTGGACTGCATTCATTGGCGTTGCGGCGGCCATCGTGATCGGTGGCTGGGTCTACTTGATGTCGGCTTATGGCTTCGGTGCGGCGCGTTTTCCCGTCGTTTCGGATTTTGGCGATCGCGTGGGCGCCTTTCGTGTGTTCAACGCCGAATACGCTTCAGCCCAGTCCGCGTTGAGCGCGCACGGTAGTAGCGCCGCGCCGAGCACGGGCGTCGATGCAGGGCACCTCTTGGCGCTCGGTTTCGGCGCCGCGGGTGCCACGTTCACCGCAGTCTTGCGCCAGAGCTTCCCCGGGTTTTGGTTCCACCCAGTCGGGTTTTTGGTGGGCGCCTCGAGCATGATGCAAGCGGCTTGGGGTTCGCTCTTGGTGGCCTACTTGGTGCGACTGTCCGTGCTGCGCTTGGGAGGCGCGGCGACTGTGCGAGAGAAGCTGATCCCAGCCGCGTCCGGTATCTTCTTGGGTTCGCTCGCGGCGCATGCGCTCTACATCGTCGGCAACGCGTACTGGTTCTTCTTCAGCAAGGGAAACCTGAAGTTTACTGGGCTTTTGTGACGCCATGAGCAGCAAACCGACCCCACCTCGAAAACGCGCCTGGCCAGCGCTGGCGCTCGGCACGCTGTGCGTGGTCGGCACCTGCGTGTTGCTCTCGCTCGGCGCGGCTTGGACGTTCGCGCGTGTGTTCGCGCCAACCGAGAGCGCCACGGCCGCCCCCTCCACCGCCGCCTTCGACGCGGCTCCATTGCGACGATTCGCCGAGCCTGAGCTAGTGGCCGCCGAGCAAGCGAAAATCTTGGCGTTCGGTTCGCGCTATTTGGGGCAGCCGGGCGCGAGCGCCGCGGAAGGCTACGTGCGCTCGGTGTTCCAGGCCGCCGGCCTCGAGGTCTTCGAGCAATCGGTGCGCACGCTTTCGCCTCGCACCGCGTATCGCGAGCTGTTCCGCGTCGATCCGGCGCATCTCGACGCAGTCGGCACGGCACTCGACGACGTTCAAGTATACCCGTTCATGCCCAATCATCTGCAGCCGGTGGTCACACCGGAAGCGGGTATTTCGGGCGAGCTCGTGCGGCTAGATGCGGAAACGTTGGCGACGCGCCACGACTTCTCTGACGTGATCGGCGTGATCGACGCGAGTTCGGGCGGCACCGCCGCCGACTTCGCTTTCCATTGGGCGCGTTACGCGGGACTCGGCGTCAAAGCCATTCTCGTCGCGCACCGTGAAGGACTCGACCACATCGATTGGCTCGACGTCGCCAAACAAACTAGCGGTGTCGTCTCCATCGTACCCGTGAACTTCGTGCGCTTGGCCGCTAACCAGGCGATCTTCTCGCATTTGGGCGAGCGCGTGCGCTTGCGCGTGCGCGTCGATTTCGTGGAGGTCGAAAATCGCACGCTGTTCGGCGTGCTGCGCGCCAAACAGCGCGCCGACGAAGCCATCGTGCTGTACGCGCCGTACGACGCGCCGTCGATTCTGCCCGATCTGGCGCCGGGCGCGCTGCCCGCCTTGAATCTCGCTTATCTACTCAGCTTGGCGCGTGGTCTCAGCGAGACGCGGAGCACGCTCAGTCGCGACGTGATCTTCATGGCCAGCGGCTCGAGCGTGATGGGCGAAGACGGGCTGAATCAGCTGCTGCGCGTGTTGCAGTTCAATTCCTTCGCGGGCCGCTCGAATCGCCTACTCGACGCCTTCAAGCGCTTCGAAACGCCCCCCGAACAGGCTCCGGACCAGTCCTCGTCGGCGCTCGGCACGCGGCTTTCCCCGCTGCTTGGGGCCTCGGGGAAGAACGACGCCACTCTGCAGTGGCTAGCGGAAATCCGAGGTGCCTTCGTGGCCGCGGCATTTCTCGAGACCCCGGCCGAAACGGCACGGGCCTTGGCAGCGCTCTCGAAGCCGGCCCAGCACTTCTTCGAGAGCGAGTTTCAGTACGTGCTCAACACGTTGGTGTTCGAGCGGCAAGAGCCAACGCTACGCGCCAAGCTCGACTACGAGCGGCAGCCGAACGCGCGCGTCGATTCGCCACTCTTTGCCGGCTACCTGCGCGTGCGTCGCGGGCTCGACCGTGCTGCCGCCGCGGCAGGTTCGCCGGCCGCCGTCTTGCTCGCCAACAACGCAGACTACGCCCGCGAAGTGGGCTTGCGCACGCGCGTGCAGCAGCGTTTCGCCGAACTCGCGAGCTTTCACGAAGCCCGTCAGCGTGAGCTCGCAAGCGATCGCGCGATTGCCGAGCTCTTCTCGCGCTATCGCGAATTTGGCGTGTGGCGTCCCGAGCTGGCCCCCTCAGTCACCGCCACTCAAACCGACGAAACGCTTTCGCTCTACGCCCAGAGCGCTCGCGAGACTCAGAGCGTCGATTATGTGCTGCAGGCATCCGCGCGCAGCTTGAACCTCCCGCACTTTCGCGTCGAACCCATCGTTCAGAGCCCCACCAACCAAACGAAAATCATCGAAGATAACTGCGATCCGGCGCCGCTCGCCTACTACTGGATGCTCTATTCGACGGGCTACCAGGTGTATGGGCTCGTGAACCTCGGGCGTCAGGGGGCGTACCAGCAATGGACCCTGCCCGTAGTGCGCCCATTCATGACCGAGCTTTCGTCGCTGCGCGGCTCTTTTCAAGCGGGCGCGCTGTTGGCGGGCGAGCTCGCGCACGGCAGCGCTCTGATTGGCGCGACGCAAGGCTACCCGTGGCAGCGCAAGCGTTTCGGCGGCCAAGTCCTGGTCGCGAACGTCGGCCAGTCGGTGGTGCCGAGCTACCCACTCGCCCGCGCAGTGATCGGCGCGCGCTCCATGGATCAGAAGGAAGTGCACAGTCGGCCCGGGTTTTGGGTGCACCCGTTCTATCAGGCGGACCCGTACGGCCACTTCGATCTGCCCGAGCAGGCCGCGGACTTCGGCGTCTGGTGGCGCATGTATTCGGACGGCTACGCCTTCACGCCGCTCGCGGTCGGCTACGGGAAAGACGGCATCATCGCCTACATGAAGGACGAGGGCGAGGAGAGTCAGCGCCTGTTTCGTTCCGTCAATGTGCCGCTCACCAACGAACCCTTGGTGGCGAACGTCAGCATCGTGACCTTCCGCGCGGCGCCGATCTCGATCGTCGATTTGACGAATCCCCAGAATTTCAAGGACTACTCCGGCGTGCAGATGCTGACTGCGGACGGCCTCACGCCGTTCGCCAAGCGCTGCCAGTTCACGGGGCTTGGCTTCGTGACCACCTATCTGCCGCCGGATCAGCGCGCGGACGTGCTCTTGCAGTCGAGCCGACCAGACAACGAATACGTCAAAGAGACGCGCGCGTTTTTGCTGGGCCCGCCCGCGGGGGCGGCAGCCAAGCTGCGCGAGATCGACGGCGCCGGGTACTTGGTCGAAGACCACGCCATCCTCCGGAAGATCCCATTCGAGGCTGCCGCGTCGATGTTGCGCGTGAATGGGCACCGTCTCGATCTGCAGAACACTTACGGTATGGCCGACGCGCGCACCAACGCGTATCACCAGAAGGCGGAGGCGCTGCTGCGGGACGCCGAGCAGCCGGCTCGCGCCACACGTGACGCCGCGCTCTCCGCCCGCGACGCAGTGAACTACGCCGCGCTGAACCACCCGGTGTTGCGCGAATCGGTGTTCGAGGCGGTAATTGGGATCCTGTGGTATCTCGGGCTGCTCGTTCCGTTCGTGTTTTTCGCTGAAAAGCTGGTGTTCTGCTACGCCGATGTGCGTCGGCAGATCGCGGCGCAAGTAGCGATTTTCCTGCTCGTGTTCGGCTTGTTGCGGCTGCTGCATCCGGCCTTCGAGATGGTGCGTTCCAGCCTGATGATTCTGCTGGGCTTCGTGATCGTTCTGATCGCGGGCGGCATCACCTTGGTGTTTGCCGGCAAGGCGCAAGAGAACCTGAGCGAGCTTCGCAAGCGTCAGGGCAAGGTCGCTGGCGCGGAAGTGAACACGCTGGGTGTGTTGGCCTCGTCGTTCTTGGTTGGGCTCAACAACATGCACCGCCGGCGCGTGCGCACTGGGCTCACCTGCGCGACCCTGGTGCTGCTCACGTTCGTGATGATCTGCTTCACTTCCACGCAAAACGACGTCGTCGACGAAACGCTCACGCTCGGGCGCGCGGAGTACCAGGGCTTGCTCGCCAAGCACGACGCCTTCGTGCCTTTCAGCGAGGGTGAGCTGTTCGCTTTGAAGAGCAAGTTCGCGGACCACTTCGTGGTCAGCGAACGCCGCTTCATGACCGGCGATCGCGATTGGAACGAGCGCAAACGCCTGAACCCGACACTCAGCGTAGCGTTCAACGGTGCGGACGGGGCGCGCAAGGCTTCGGTAAGCTCGTTCCTACGACTCGGCCCCGATGAGCCGCTGCGCGAAAAGCTCGAGCTCACGACTCGGCACGGCTGGTTTTCACGCGAAGATCTGGCAAACGACAGCGCGCCCTGCCCGATTCTGATCCCTGATCGCCTGGCGGAGCGCCTGGGGATTCGAGCTGAAGCCGTCGATGCCGGTGGCGTCACGCTGAGCGTGAACGAGCGGCCCTTTCACGTCGTCGGCATCTTCACGGCGGACTCCCTCTCAGGGTTGCGCGATCTGGATGGTCGCGATTTGCTGCCGTACGACATCGAGCGCGTGGCCAATGTCGACGAGGTCGAGGCCGGCTTCAGTGTCCCCGACGACTCGCCGCGTATCGCGGCGGAGCGAGTGATCATCGCGCCGCTTCGCGATCTCAAGCTCGGCACGGTCGCCTACGCGCACGACGTGATTGCGAGCGTGGCGGTCGACATGAAAGCGGTCGGCTTTCGCAAAGCCAAGTCGGAGATCGACGCGCACCTCGAGAAGACCGCACTGCCAGCGTTCTACGGGCTCGACGGCGTGGCCTACCGTGGCCTTCGCACCCGCAAAGTGACGTTAGCGGGGCTGCTCGATCTGCTGGTGCCGCTGCTGATCGCCGGCCTCACCGTACTCAACACCATGCGCGGCTCGGTCTATGAACGGCGCAGCGAGATTTACGTGTACAACGCGGTGGGCATCGCGCCCCGCTACATCTTGGCCATGTTCTTCGCCGAGGCCTTCGTTTACGCCGTGGTGGGTTCCGTGCTGGGCTACCTGTTGAGTCAGGGCGTCGGACGGATTCTGAGCAGCCTTGGTTACACGGGTGGCTTGAACATGACCTTCACGTCGCTCTCGACCATCTACGCTTCGCTCGCGATCGTGGTGGCGGTGTTCGTGTCGACTTGGTTCCCGGCGCGACAAGCCATGGAAATCGCCGCGCCTGCCGAGGAAAGCGGGTGGCGTCTGCCGGAGCCAGATGGCGATGAGCTAAGCTTCGATTTGCCGTTCAATTTCCGGCAGCGGGGGCGCGTCGCGGTGCTCGCCTTCTTCGAACGCTGGCTGAACGAGCACGGGGAGGGCAGCGCCGGGCCGTTCTTCGCGGGGCTGCCCGAGCTCGTGCTGCTCGACGAACCCGATCCGGTAACTTCCGAGCTGGTGCCTGGGCTTACGACCAGCGTGTGGCTAAAGCCGCTGGATCTGGCGGTATCCCAGACTCTACTGATCCAGACTCCACATGACGCGGAAACCGGCCAATTCAAAGCGCGTTTGGTGCTGACGCGCAGCTCAGGCACTCGCGAGGCCTGGCTGCGGCTCAATCACGCTTTCGTCGCCGGGCTGCGGCGTCACTTCTTGCATTGGCGCGCCGTCTCGGGCGCGGATCGCGACGAGATGTTCGGCGACGCCAAGCAAAAACTCGAGGCGCGCTATCCCGAACTCTGCCAGCCGAGCGAGGTGCCGGCCTGATGACGACCGCGGCTGAACGCGAGATCGAAGAGTACCGCTCGCTCGTCGAGACGCCGAGCGAATTCAAGGACGGTTTCGGGTGGACCACCGTGCTCGGGAT
>JAEUAF010000564.1 GCA_019695485.1 Sorangium sp. | reverse complement strand
ATGTCGCGCTCGCTGGCCTCGTAACCAGGCTAAGGAGCTGCTTTTGCAGGCCTATAGTCTTGAGTCCTGGTGCTGCCTCACCCCAGGCGGCGTTTGCTACGGCCTTCGCTGTGTCGTCGCCGTTGAGCGTGAGCCTGGCGGGATACTTGTCCTTTGCCGGATACGGGCGCGCCACCGGATGCTCTGCTTGCCCGTGCTTCGTTTGCCATTCGAGGCTCTTCCCCTGCAAGGCGGGCCCCTCGAGCAACTGGCCTTTATCGACGAAGACCGTCCGGATCGGCTGCGGCTTCGGTTTGAGTTTGCTCTTTGGCACTCTCATCTTGCGCCAGCCTTGTAGCTCACCACCAGATAAGCGTTCGTGAGCTGGGTTTTGTCGCCCTTCACTTTCAAACGCAGCGTCGTGCCTGCCGCACGAACAGTGAGACCGCTGGTGTCCACGGTCTTGCCGTCGGGCAGCGCCAGCGGCTGTCCCATGTCGATGGCGAAGCTGGCGACGCCGGGGACCTCACTCTCATAGCGAGTGTAGATGGCGCGAATACGCCCGCTCGCCATGTTGGGGAAGAGCGCTGGCATCAGCGGCAATTCGAGCACGTCCGAGTCGTCTTGCTGGAACGCCTGCCAGGCGTCGCCGAAGTCCGCGCTCAGGCTGAATGCGCGCAGCGCATCCGTGGGTTTTAGAAGCCCGCGAACCGCTGCAGCGAACGCCGCGCCGCCCTGCAACGCCGTGTACTTGAGGTTAATCGTGACGTTCGTCAGATTGCGCAAGTCGTAGGACCCGGGCCGGCCGCCGAGTTCGAGTCGCCAGCGTGACACGGCGCCGGTGCCTTCGAACGGCAGGTAGCGATCGCTGTCGAAACGCAGCTCGAAGAGGCCGTTGTTGGGCTCGTTCTCGCCGTGCTGGGAAAGCGCGATTTGTTGCATCGACTTCCAGTTGCTGCGAATGGAAATCGGTGGCGTCTCTTTGGGCTCCAAGAGGAAGGCGACGGCCTTGGGGTCCGGCTCCATCACGACGCGACTCGTGAGCTGGGTCAGCGTCGCGTTCACGAGCACGCCTTGACCGAAATCGAGCTCGACGGCGATGGTCTTCAGTTGTCGGCAATAGTGACCGGGGAAGTCGTAGTCGAACAACGCCTCCCCCAGGTCGAATTCACACGCGCTCTCCGATTTGAGCTTGAGGAAGGCCATCGGGTCGAGCTCGATGAGCGCGATGCTCTTGCTGATTTCGAAGCGCCGCGCGTCGCTCGCGAGGTACTCGGCCTCCATGCGGTCGAGATCGAAGCTCAAGCTCGTCGCGGCGAGGAGGCCCTGGCGTTGATTTTCCCAGTACTGGCCCTGCACGAAGCTCGTCTTCGATTGGCTACTGCCGCGTTCGAACTGGTAGGCGCGCTCTGCCGCACGCGCGACGCTCATTGCCAGCTGATAGCTCTGATGGTGAAGGGCCGACAGGCGCCCCGCCATCCATTCGTAGAGTTCCTGGTTCGAGAACTTGCTGCGATAAAAGCGCGCCACGTCGGCGTTGTGCTTGATCTGGCGCTCGGCGATCACGATGTCTTGCTCCGCCGATTTGATTTGCCACTCCGCGCCGTTGATTTGCGCTTCGATTTGCTGAAGATGGATCTTGGCGAGGTCGCGTTGCAGCGTCCAATCCTGGGTCGTGCGCTCCTGCTGGGCGACGATCCCGGCGAGTTCGCCGCCGGCCTGAAACCCTTCGCCGAGCGACGAAGCGCTCTCGGCGACGTGGCTAATCATGTCGCCGAATTCGGGGGTGCTGATCCCGAAGCGGAACAGGCCGATGTGCCCCTTCGGAATGGCGGTCGCGATCGCAGCCGCCAAGTTTCCGAGGAACGCGACGGCGTTGCAAACGATGGCCGCGGCCATCAACGACATCTGCGTCACCTCGGCGCCGGACAGGCCGGCGTTCAGCCATTGGCTATACACGTCCCTGCGTAGCTCTGCGCTTTGATGGGACGCGCGCAGGGATGCCAGGTTGGCCTTGGCTTCCTCGAGCGCCGAGCGCCGCAAGTCGCTGGTCAGCGCCAGGATGACGCCCTCCTGCTGCGTTTGAAGTTGACTGAGCGCTTCGGCGTCGCGCTTCTCGAGCGCCACCAACAACTCAGAGCCGAGCTCGGCGACCTTTTGCGCCAGCGCTTGGGCTTTGCCCAAAAGGAACGTGAAGCGGTAGTGCGGCACGTCCACAGAAGCGAGGCCCGCGACTAGGCCAGTAAAGCCACCCGCGCCGGCCACCGCGCGCACCAGCGCCATCGGATCGAGAGCTGGCTCGAACAGCGCGAGCGGCTCATTCACGCCCTGAATGTTGAGGCTATGTCGAATCTTGTACAGCCGATCCGCGACGCGCACCCAGTACTGATCGAGCTCTTCGTTGGGTGGCAGGAAGAAATAGGGCTGCGCCAGCGAATCGTTCGGCGCAGAGCCCGCAAAGCTCAGCTTCGCGTCAGCGCCGATGCTGTCTTTGAGCTGCAAGAGTAGGTCGTATTGCCCGCTGCGCGCGTCGCGCAGCCCCGCGTAGGCGCTGTCGGCGGGGAGCAGCCTGCGGCCGAGGCTTTCGGGTCGTCGCCCGAGCAAGTTCCAGGCGTGAATGTAGAGCATGCGCGCCTCGTCGATGCTTTCGCGAGTGTGCTGGGTAAAGAGCGTGTCGCCCCAGTCGAGCAAGTTGTCCAGGTAACGCATCACGATCGCTTTTCTGTAAGCGATGGGCCGATCGGCAGCGATCGCGTGCGGATCGAAGGGGTCGTCGAGGTAGGTGTCGATCTGCGCTTGGCGAGACGCCACCATCGCGTCCCATTGGGCGCGCAGCGCCGCCACCATGTCCACCAATTCAACCAGATCGCTGGCGAGCGACCTGATCTCTTGCTCGGGTCGCCGGGTCACGACGTCGAGAGGTGCGGCAACCAAACTTGGTAACGTCTCCAGCGCCTCCAGATTCGAGAGGTCGACGGCCGAGAGATCGCGCTCCCCTTGGAACGCCGAATCCATGGCGAGCAGTTGCGCGCTCGGCAACGTCAGGGCGTTCCTCAGCACTTGAACGTCGACCTTGGCCCGCTCCAGCCGCTCGAGGCGATCCTGAATTTCGATGACCAGGCGCTCGACATCGACCGTCAGGAACGGCAGGAACTTCCAGGCATCCGCGGGTTCGGTGGGATCGAAGATGTGTTCGTACCAGCTGCGGGCCTCTTCGAAGCGTTGCGCGGTGCTGAGAGCGTCGGCGATCAAGAACGGCGCGTGGAAGAAGATCTCCCACAGGTAGATGCCGTTGGCGCTGCCGAAGTCGAGCTGCCCGTCACGCGGCAGGGTTTCGACGATCACTTGCGCAGGGTTGACGCGGATGATCGCCGGGCCCGACGTTTCTGCGGAGAAGCCGGGGGTTTCGTCGACCTCCTGGGTCCGCAGGCTCAGCAAGCGCGAGAGCCCGCCCGCGAACAGCGCCTGGTTCAGGTAGGCGGCCGTCGACGTGGTCAAGCGAACCATTTCGTATTTGACCGTGGCGTTCTCGGTTGGCACGCCGGCAATGCGCACGTACTCCGCCATCTTGAACAGGTACAAGCCGTCGCCGGCCGAAAGCGCCGAGTCGAAGCCATCCAAGAGCGCTGGCGGGAAGCTCGCGAAGCTGCCGCGGATCGGGACAGCCCGCGCCAGCGCGCTCGGGATGTTGTTGACGACCAAGGCGCCACCGACGCTATCCACCGCTTCCGCCAGACTGAGGCTAGTGTAGTGGCCATCGTCGAAGAGATAGACGCGCTCCCCAAACGTGACCGCGGCATCGAAGGGTGGGCCGCCCCAGAGTGTCGCGATTGGCACGGCCGCGTTAGTCGCAGCCCAGTCGGCAGGCTCTCCGCGCGCGCTCTTCAGGGCCTGATCGGCGCGGAAACTGTAGCGCGCTGCCCCGACGTCCACGTAAACACTGCCGTCCGCGCGTAGCAGGGTCCAGTCGACGCCGGTCGACTGCCACACGCGCGACAGCTCGCCCGTGATGAGGTCGAATCGCAGAACGCGCTGCCCCGGACTAACGCTGTCCGTGTCCAGCAGGAGCGCTCCTTCTTGCAGGGCGAGCGCGTGGACTTCTTGTCCTTCTGCGAGCCCGTCCGAACCATCTGGCAACTTGAGTTGCCGGCGTAGATCGCTGAGCAAGGCACGCGCCTGCCCGCTTTGCGGATAGCCGGCCAGCGCCTGTTCCGGGTTCGCTGCCGCGCAACACACGAAGCGCTCACGCCCGACGAGGTAGAGGTAGCCGCCGTAGACGAAGGCGCCGCGCACGTCCGAAAAGGTGCCGAAGCCCGTGATGGTCGGCGGGCCATCCATGTATGTGGGAAGCTTCGAATCCGCGCCAGCCGAGTAGCAGACGAGCTCGTTGCCGCTGAACAAGTAGTGCTTGTTGCCGACGCGATACGCGGCGTCCGGGCCGCGTACGAGCAAGTTGCTGCGCAGTCGACCCCAGCGACCTTGGTTCGGGTGTCGCACCGAGAGGGCGTCACCGAACACGTGTTCCTCGCCCACGAAAAAGCAGATTTTAGCGTCGGAGGTCTCCACGGCGGCGTCTACGGGAACCGTGGGCAGTGCGTCTGGGTTGCCCGAGAAGCCATGCGGGTAGCCGTCGTCGACGAAGGTGGTGTCGAGGCTCGAGTATCGGAAGTAGCTGTCGCCGCTCACCAGGAAGGTCACGGAACCGCGCGTGAAGGCCGCGCTCACTTGACCGCTTTCGGTCAACGCATTCCTTACCCGGCCCCAGCGCTTGCTGATGAGCGCTGCGCGAGTCGACCAATTCTCGATCGCGTCTGCGGCATTGCCGTCTGGCGGCACGCGTACGTAGCTGTCCGTTCCAAACAGATAGACGCTGCCGTCCAGGCCGTGCAGCGCTGCGCGAATGTCGCGCGCCGTGTCGCGTCGATCGCCGTCGTCCGCGCGTCGGACGGTGACCTTGCCACTCTTCGCTCGATCCAAGTAGAAGCGGTTGCTTCCGAGCGAGAACGAGGCGAATGGCCTCGGCGCGGGGCCTTTCTTGCTGGCGTCGGGCGCGGGCGCTTTGCTGACACTCTCGCCCTTGAAGAGATAGCCTTCGGAGTCGTCACCGACCCGGAAGACGAGATCAGTGCCGCTCTCGACGACCTCGCTGATGCGCAGGGCTTTGTACGCCTCGTCGTTGTTCTTGCAGCCGAGTTCGGCGAGCAAGGCCCAGAGCGACTGAGGTTTCGGCCGCTCGCATAGCGCCATCTCGGGCGACGCATACCAAGTGTATGAGCTGGGACCGATGAGGTAGCTCCTTCCCGCGTAGCTGAACGCCGCCACGACCACGGGTCCGCCGCCCGTCGGCGCGCTGAATTCATTGCGCTCGTGACCCCAGAGCTCCGAAATCTCCCTCTCTTCGCCGAACACATTGGCCGGACTCAGCGCCACGCACTTCTTGCCGCTGAAGAACCAGCTCGTGTGTCCGGCGTCGGTGAACGCCGCGTCGAGGCTAGGCCAAGGGGGCAGGTGGTCGCGATTGCGATCCTCTGCTGTGCCGAGATCACCAGGCTCTTCTGCCCACTCGAGGCTCGGCCCGTACTTCAGATAGCGGTCGCCTCGCGACAGGAAGTAGGACCCGTTGCGCGCCCAGGCCGCGTCGACCCTCTTTTCCTCGTGCACGCGGGTCCTGCGCAGGCCCCAGCGTGCGCTCGTGGGAAGCTCGGCGGACGCGCCTTTCTCGCGATAAACCAGCGTTTGATTGTTGAAGAGGATGTATTTGCCGTCGCTGCAGTCGAGGCAGGCATCGACGCGGGTCCACTCGGGCAAACCGTCGGCGTTGCCGGCTAGCGGGCGCAGCTCTCGCTCCGACTCCGCTTCGGGGTCGGTTACCTCGACGGGCCTCGCCAAGAAGCTTCCGCCCTTCAGGTCGAAGCTGTACCAAGGTGCTTCGATGTGCCGACCCGCCGCGCCGAGCACGACGACGCTGTCGAGGCTCAGGCCCAGATCGAGCTCGCCCGGCGCGAACAGCGTTCGTAGCTTGTTCGCGCGGCCATCCCAGACGGGCACGGGATTCACCGCAGCCACCGTCAAGTCGGCTCTGAGTCGTCGCGCCCCAAACACATTGCCCATTCGCCAGGGCATCGGAGCCATGTAGTCGAAGTTCACCTCGATCGCCGAGTCCTCGCCGTTCTCCTGCACGCAGGTTACGCGCAGCCGCGGGTTCCAGATCGGCACGCTTTCGACGTTGCCCGAGTCGAGGGTTTGCGGTGGAGTCCAGCGCTCACTCAGATCGTAGAACGAGTACAGGATCTTGAGTGAATACTGAACGTGGTCCTCGCCTTGGACCTGCTGGACGCTGCCCTTGGTGACGGTCTTCAGGGTCACCGATTGGGTCGCCGAACTCGCCTTCTGCTCGATCTCGGTCCAAAACACGAACGAGCGCCCAAAGGCGCGTACCGGGAACACCTGCGCGGCTCGGATCTCGATACCGAGCGGTTGCCAGGCTCGCCACATGGCGCGAGTGGACGCCCCATCCTTGAAGGTCGCGGTGCGGTAGTAGTAGCGGCGTGGCTCGGTGCGCGTCGTGCCGAACAGCGTGAGCTCGGTGTCGCTCGAGCCCCTCGGGTCCGCCTGCACGTAGCCGCCGGCGATGATCAGCCGCGACACTTCGGTGTACTCGTCGAGGTACTTTTTGTAGGCTTGGGTGACCGCGGCCTCGGTGATTTCTCCCTGATGGAGGTTATCCTGCAGCGTCTTGAAGGCCGCGGTGCGCGTGTCGCGCAACTCTGGACGAATGTAGGATTCCGGGTAGAGGAAGATCTTGCGGTTCGCTTCCCACACTCGGTAGTTCTTGAGCCACTGCCACTGTTGCTTGAAGGTGGCGCGCCGAACCGCGTCGTCCGCGCCGCTCGCCGTTGGCTCCAAATTGCTCAAATAGCGATGGAAGTAGAGCTGAATGGCGCCGATCGCTTCGGTGACAGGGCTGCCCTCGACGCTGGCGTCGATTTCGACGTCGCTCAGCACGAGGTCGCTGAGGTCGCGCGCTGTGGCAAGCCCCTCGGGGCTGTGCGCGATTAGCCACGCGACTTGGGCGTCGCGACGGGCGACGGCAAGGGCGTCGCCGAGTTGGCGTTCGATGAGCTTGCTGTTCTCGCCGGGGTACAGCGTTCTCAGCAGCCGCTCCAAGGTGTCGGCGGCCAGCCCAGGGCGAATGCTGCCCGCGTAAAGCGCGCTCCAGACCTGCTCGTGCAGCTCTTGTGGATGAGAGCCCAGACGCTTGCACAGTTCGAGCGTGTCGTGGAGCCGCAACACCAGCTCGATGTCGAAGCGGTTCTCTCCGCTGGTTTCGGAGGCCGGTCGATCCAGGAACGCGTCGCGGCGCTTCAGCCACTCGACGTTGCCCACCTCCCAATCGAAGAGTGAGGCCAGGAGCGCGTAGGGGTCGGTCTTTTCGCGCGGCTTGCTGAGCAGAAAGTCCGTCAGCGATGACTCCTCGGAGAAGTGCGCCTGGTCGAGCGCCACGTAGCGCTGAATCACGCGCAGGTCGCGCAGCAGGAAGTCGTTCGAGGCCTGCCAACGACTCGCGAAGCGCTGCGGATAGACCGGATCCATGAGCCTGTAGCTCGCATCCGAGTAGCGCACGTAGCGGTCCTTCTGGCAGAGGTAGCTACGCCCCGCGAAGACGAACGCACCGTCGATACCGGCTTCGAAGTCGGCGGGCAGATCGCCAAATTGATCGCGAATCGAGCGCGGGTAGCCCTCGTCCGCCAGTTCTGCTTCCGGCTTCGCGTAACGCAAATACTGAGTTTCCTTGAACACGTAGAGCGCGCCATCCGGCGCGACGAACGCGGCGTCGATCCGAGGCTGTGGCTCGACTTGAGACGGCACGAAGGCGTTGTTCACGCGCCCCCAGACGCCTTTGATCGCCGTCGGCACGAGCTCACTTTCGGGCGACTTGGGGTCGAAGCGTAGGAAGGTCTTGCCCTTGAAGAGGACTAGCCCCCCGTCGTCGTCGAACAGCGAAGCGTCCAGGTCGTATTGGAAGTCGTTTGGAAGCGACGGCGGCTGCCCGCTCAGTTCCGCGAGAAGGTTGTCGCCGATGGCACGCGGGTAGCCGTCGTCCACCACCTCCTGGTCGACGCCGCTGTAGCGAAGGTATTGATCGCCGCTGAGCAGGAGCAGCACGCCCTTCTTGGGGGAAAACGCGGCGTCCACGCGCTCTCGCCGCACGAGCTCGTTGCGAACCCGCGCAATCTGGCGGAGCGGATAGCTCTGGGCGAGCCGCGCCGACAAGGCGTAGCTCCGCCCCGCCGAGCGAATGCAGAGCGTGCGACCGCTGAAGCACGCGGCTTCGACCCACAGATCCTCCGGGTGCAGCTCTTCGAAGGCAGTCTCGAGATCGGCGGGCAGCCCTTGAAAGGGCAGTTCTTGCCGCAAATGGCCGGCGATGGCTCGCGGATAGCCGACGTCTACATACTGGTATTCGCTGCCCGTATAACGGACGTATTCATCGCCGGAGAACAAGAAGGTTTGGTCGCCATAGACCAGCGTCGCGTCGACGCGGTGGGCGAGGGCGATGCGGTTCTTCAGCCGCGCCCAGCGCGAGGAAATCGCCGACCAGTCGGAAGGCCGTTCCCCGTCGTGCGAGAGCCAGACGCCCTCCCCGAAGAAGTAGGTCTTGTCGTCCTGAGCCCGCACGCAAGCGCGCACGACTTCGAAGTCCGGGTGACGTTGACGTAGGCCTGGCCAGCGCAGCGACAACGGACGAGGGAAGGTCCAAGTGTCCGTCGCAGCCTCATAGTGCAGGAACTGACCCTCTCGAATCAGGAACAGATCGTCGCCCTCGGCGAGGACCGCATCGACCCGATCGAAGCCCTTCCTCACGTACTCCGCGGGGATCTTCCAAAAGGAGAAGTCCGCCGCCAGCGGCGTTTGCTCGTTGGGCTTCGCGTAGTCGCCCTCGAAATAGCGGACGTAGCGGAAGCTGCCGTCGTTCGTGGGCGCCTCCAACAGGTACGTCACGCGTTTGTGCACGAAGGCGTGACGTACGCTCCGCAAGCCAGCAAAGCGCGCTGCAATCGGGCTCGGAGGCGCGTCGGCGAACTCGGGCAGCGCGCTCGGCGCGTCCGCGCTCGGCGTGTAGCTTACGAACTGGTCGCCGCGGAACAGATAGAGCTTTCCGTCGCGCCCAAGCAGGGCTGCATCCACCCGCTCCTCCTCCGCGATGGGATTTCGGACGTGTCCCCAGCTCGCACCGATCGGATATTGGCGTTCGAGCGAGTGGTCGTAACACTGCCCCTCCGCGAACACGTACACGTTGCGGTCGCGGCCGCGCAAAATCGCCGTCGTCGAGCGCTGGAATAGCTCGGGAACCCCGCGCAGCAGGCGGGGGAGTGCCGCTTCAGCGAGGTGAGCGTGGGCCTCCGGAGGAAGCATCCGTTGCCAACCCTCTTTGCCGCGCACGGAGAGGCGCCCCTCTTCGACATCCGCCGCACGCGCGGCGTCGACGCCGAACGTCTCGAGCTCGCGCAACCCTGCCGTGGACGCCGCGTACATTCGATCGGAAATGAAGACGTAAACATTGCCGCTATCGGCCCAAACCCCGTCGATGCCGCGCTCCGCGGGCGCGTCCAGATTCACGAAATGAGGCTCGCGCCGCAGGTTGTTCTGAATGCGCAGCGGGTATCCCTCGTCCACGAACGGCTGCGCGTCGCTCGAGTAGCGATAGAACTGATCGCCCGAGAACAAGTAACGGTAGCGGACCTTGCGACTGCTGACGGTCCCGTCGCTTGCCGTCTCGCGCACGGTCGAAATTAGGGTTACAGCCGCATCGACGCGCCCGCTGCGGTCCAGGTTGTTCTGCACCTTTCCCCAATGCTCTTTGACCGGCTTGGGAAAGCGGTCGTCGACGCGCTGGAAGGTGGGGTCCGTGAAGCGGACGAAGGCGGGCTCACCCTCGGTCGAGAACAGATAGGAGCGGCCGTCCTTGCCCACGAACCCCGCGGAGACGGTGGCAAACGGCAGGCAGTTCCAGGCCGCTTTGATGGCCACGGGTTCGGACCACCAGCGATGATTGTGGTCGAAGACGATGGTCTCGAGCCCGCTGAAGAGGTGAACGCGCCCGTCGGGCGCCACGAAGACCGCGTCGGGCAGGTTGAAGCCTCGCTTGAGTAAGGCGTCCGGCAGATTCCACCAGTTGTCGTCGGTCGGCTTGGGATATCCCTCGTCGACGATGGTGTAGTCGCGCGTGGAATAGCGCACGTAGATCGGGTTGTAATAGTCGGCGCCGAACAAGTAGGTCTTCCCGTCGAGCACGAAGGCGGCGTCGACCCGCGTGAGCCCAGCCCAATCACGGCTGATGGTTCGCGGGTATCCTTCGTCGACGCGGCTGAGGTCCGGGCCGCTGTAGCGCACGTATTGGGTGCCGCTGAACAGATAGAGTCTGCCATCGAGGCCCACGAGCGCCGCGTCGACTCGTCCGCTTTCCCGGAGCTCGTTCTGGACCCGCCCCCAGCGCTCGTTGGTTGGGGCGCTCTCCCACTCTGCGCGTCGCGAGGCGCACGTCTCGCCGCGAAACAGATGCAGAGTGCCATCTTCGTCGGTGAGGCCAGCGTCGAAGCCGTGGCTGAAGGCGTCCGGCAGCCCGGCGATGGCCGCCGCCAGCGTGCGTGGGTAGCCCTCGTCAATGGAGAGCTCCTCGCTCTCGAGGCCCGAGCTAAAGACGGAGATCTGGTCTCCTACCACGACGCCGCAGCGCCCTCCGACGTCGAGCACGGCGTCCACTCGAGAGGCCGTCGCCAATTGATTCCGCACTCGCCCCCAGCGCTCGACGATGGCGTGCTCGACGCTGGGCTCGTTGGAAGCGGCGAAGCGATCGCCCTTGAACAGCCAGGTGACCTCGTCCTCCCGGCCAACCGCAGCGTCGATGCCCTCGCTCCACCCAGCGGGAAGCGGGCCAAAATTCAGCTCCTCGGCCCAGTGAGCGGCGATCTTGCGCGGGTAGCCTTCGTCAACGAACTCTGGTGGCGAGCTCGAATAGCGGACGTACTGGTCGCCGGAGAATAGGTGCAGCCGACCCTCATGGTCGTGCAGCGCGCAGTCGATGTGCGGGGGGTCGTCGAAGCGACTTTGAACGCGCCCGAAAGGCCGCGGCGCCTCGGCCCAACGCTCGCTGTCGGCGCTGCGACGAAAGGAGCGGCCTTGGGCGAGCAGCCAGTGCTCGCCGTTTGGCAGGCTGTACAGTGCATCTACGGCCGTCAGATCCTTGAACTCGGGGCTGAGGGCGGTCAGCGGCCGGGCGGACTCGACCGCCAGCAGCGTGGCCGAATCGAACGCCCAGTACTGGTTCCCACGAAACAGGTAGAGCTTGGCGTTGGGAGCGCTCCACAGCGCATCGATGGCGTCGACGCCAGCCGGCAAGACGAGTGCCTCGGGCAACTTGGCGACCAGCTGTTGATCCTGGAACGCCGCTTCAATCTGCCGCGGACTCATTTGCAGCTTGCGGGCAAAACTCGCGAAGGCTCGCAGCCGCCCCAGCGTCGAACAGAACACGCGATCTTGGGGAGGCGTAGAGACGCTGTCTTCCGTCCCGGCTGCGCAGAGGACGGGCAGCATCAGTGCGGCGATTGGGTGTGGCTCATCACGTAAGAGCGGCCGCACGATGGCCGACGTCGCTGCGGCGCCGAGCTCGACCCGAGAGCCGAGGGCTTCGAGAGTGGCTTGTTCTTGTGCGCCGGCCGTCGCAAAAAGCGAAGCCGTCAGGGCCTTCACCCTGGCATCCACCGCGATCGCGACGTCGTGGAGCAGCAAAAACACGTCTCTCGCGTAGTCCGCATAGGCGGGCAACTTGAAATCCTGCGCGCTGTGCAGCTGCATGAAGCGCGTGACCTGATTGGGCGGTAACGAGCAATCGGGCTCGAGGGCCCCGCTCGCGCACAGGGAAACGATCACCTCGGTCGCGTGTTCGCCGCCGATGTCCACCGACGCGAGCTGTGCTTCGGTGAGCCGGAAGCGACTCGCCTCGCTACTCACCTGGCGCAGCAGGTCCCAGATTGGCTGGTTCATGTTCGCGTAACGAGCGGAAAGCGTGAATGGCGGCAACTCGCTGTCGAGATCTTCAGATAGCGAGCCAGCCAGGCGGCCCCGATTGTCGAGCAGCTCCGCTTCGGTCAGCTCGCGATGGACGAGGATGGCGATCGCGCGATTGGCGAGCGGGCGCACGACCTCGACAGTGACGCGCAGGTATTGCTCACGCGCGGCGCTGAGCACAGCTTGCAGCGCGGACAAGATGGCGCGGCGGTGTCGATAGAACGGGAGCGTGAGGTCGAAGGTCTCCGGGGTCAGCGCGGCGAGGGCGGTTCGATCCGCGATGTGACGAGTGGCGTCGATGTGCCCATTGAAGACCAGGTTCTGCTCCAGCGCGGCGCGCTCCGCTTCGCTGAACGGCAGCTCGCTCCAAATGTCGGCGGAAAGCGCGAGTTTCGCCGAGCGAAAGCCGTCCCGACGCGCCACGAGCAGCGCGTGAACCTCGTTCCGGAAAGCGTCGAGGCCTGCGTTCGTCGCGATTTGGTTGCGGTTCTCGAGATCCGAAAACAGCGATGGGTCTAAAACCATGCCGGACGCATCGAGCAGGCCCAGAAATGTGAGGCGCTCGATGAGCTCGTCTGCTTCTTCGACTGTGCAGCCGAGTTTCAACAAATCTGACGGGTAGAGCTGCAACTCGATGTCCGGAATGGTCGTCTCGAGCTCTGCATCCTCCGGCGCCGCACTTTCGTCGTCGCTGCTCTGGGTGT
>JAEUAF010000506.1 GCA_019695485.1 Sorangium sp. | reverse complement strand
TAAGCCCAGCGGTACCGCCGGGAACACGAACACGGAAGTTAGGATGCCCCGCGCGCGAAGGCCTGCGTAGAACTCGCACGCGCTCCGCTCGCTAGCAAACATCATAGAGACGATCTGGCAGCAACTGTCGCCCGTATCGACGCCAATCTGCGCCAGCTCGTCCCGGAGCTTGGCTGCGCTCTGCATGCAGCGCTCCACGCGATTGGGCTCACGCCTGATGATGTCCAATGCCGCCAGGTGGCCCGCGGCCGAAACGCTGGAGGTGGCCGAGCTGAATATGACCGAGCGGCAGCGCGCCCGAACGAGCCACATCGCGTCGGCGTCGCCCGCGATCAGGCCGCCATGGCCGCCGAGCGCCTTGTTCAAGCTCACCGTCCTGAAGTGGACACGGTCGGCCACCCCGAGCTCTACCGCCAGGCCTCCACCATTACCAAACAGGCCAAACGAGTGGGCCTCGTCGAGCAGCAAAATACAGTCGTAGGCTTCGCAGACTTCGACATACTTCACCACGTCACCGATCGAGCCGTCCGTGCTGTAGACGGCATCAATGACTACGATGCCTGGCCCATTCTTCTTGATCCGTTCGATCAAGTGGTCGACGTCGTTGTGATTGATCGGGATCTTCTTGCCCAGCGACAACTTGGCGCCGTCGTACAGCGAGGCGTGGGCGTGGGCGTCGATATAGATCGGCTTGAACAGCGGAGCGATCGCTTCCAGCAGTCCCACGTTCGCCGCCCAGCCGGAGGTGGTGAGCATCGCGTCACCGGCGCGCATCACCGCGGCGACCTGCCGTCTGAATTCCTCACACTCCTCGGAGCCACTGCCGTAGACGGACGAGAGAAACGCGTCGCCGCGCTCGCGGCTGTTGGCTGCCTGGCGAGCGGCGCTGACCCTTGGATGATTCCCCAAACGCAGATAGTCGTTCTGATGCAGCGCAACGTAGTTCTCGATGTCCGTCGGCTGATCGAACGGATTGGGCACAAGCTGCGCCGCAAACTCGCGCGCTGGCTCCATGTGGTTTCGGTACCAGGTCGGGATGCGCGCGGTGGTAAACTGCGTATTCATTTGTTAGTCCTCCCGTTGCCGACGCTTCAGCGGCCAACACCGAGTTCGGCGAGCGGCTGGGCGGGCGCCTCGACCGGCCGCGGGTGAAGCCCGAACGGCGCTACGCTCGCGGGCCCGTTCGCCTCGTGAAAGCGGATGCGCGCCTGCCATACGCGCTGGTAGCGATAGAAGGGAACCGCGGGATAGAGATGGTGGGCCAGGTGATAGTTCTGGCCGACGAGCAGGGGCGTCATCAGCCACTCGAGGCCGACACGATTGCTGGTCGCGCGGTAGTTGCTTTCCTGAACCTTAACGCGGTGGGGATAGTGGGGCAGGAAATCGAAGGCGAACGCCAGGCAAAACAGCCCAATCCGAGTCGGCAGCAAATACAGCAGCAGAAACGGCCTCAGCCAGCCCTGGGCGCAAATCAAAGCAATCGCGGCAGCGCTCAGCGCGACAGCCAGCCAGAACTCGCGCTTCTCGGCTTGCGGCCGCTCCTTGTAGTTGCCGACGCGAAAGTAGGTTGCGATGTACGAGGCGTCCATCGCGCACCAGCGCAAGGGGAAGCTCCAAGCCGGTCCGCTGCCGCAGAAACAGTCCGGGTCGTAGATCGGATCGTTCGTGTAGCGGTGGTGCACGAGATGCAGGTAGCGATAGGTCTCGAAGGAGGGCGTGATCGAGAAGCCCAGCATGGCGAAGCGGCCGATGCCGTCGTTCAGCCAGCGATGCGTACTGATCGCGTTGTGCGCCGCCTCGTGCGTGATCGAGTAGGAGATGTAGCTAGCCACGGTACTGAGCGCCACCGACACCGGCAGCGAGATCACCCCGCGCAAGCCAAGCACGATCGACCCCGCGAACAGCGAAACGCAGGCCAAAAACAGGATCAGCGTCGGCCAGGCGAACCGCGGGCGATCCTGTAGCAGGAACCGAAACAGCTCTTGCTGATCGGCTGATTCCTTCACGCGTATTTTCCCCATTGTCTTCACTCCGTCGAGGTTGCCAAATACTCGCTGAGCTCGGCGATCGAGGCGTGGTCGTAGATCACGCTGAGCTCGAGCTCTCGCTCGAGCCAGTCGCCAAGGTCGCTCACCAGGAGCGACGCCTTGCTCGAGTCGATGCCGTAAGAATCGAATGGAAGCTCGGCGTCGATGTCCTCCAAACTGACCGCTAGGCTGCGCGACAAGTAGCCCGCGAGCCACTCGGCGATGACTTGTGCGGTCATGCCCCCTCACAGCTCGCGCTGGAAGCGGCCGCACGGATGCGCTCTTGCCGTGTTGAAAAGCATGTCTCAGGAAAGCCTTCGTTCTGGTAGATTCGTCGGCACTGTGAGCGTTGAATCTTGTTGCTCGACGTGGTCGGGAGGCGCGCGGTAACGATCACCAGGTCGTCGAGTTCGATGGAGTGATTGCGGGTCACCCGGCTGATCACGGCACGCGACACGGCGCTTAGGCTGAGCTCGCGCGCCACTCGCTTCGGTAGCCACAACACGAGCACCACTCGCTCCACGACCCCGCGATCGACGGAGAATGCAGCCGCTACGCCTTCGCCCAGCGCTGGCAGAGAGGCCAGCGCGCTGGCCTCGATATCCTGCGGGTAGTGATTGCGGCCAGCAACGATGATCACGTCCTTGATTCGCCCGGTGACGAATAGCTCTTCTCGGTGCAGAAAGCCGAGATCGCCACTGCGTAGGAAGCGGCGGCCGCTGCTGTCGCCACGCACGCTGGCTCCGAATGTGTCCTCGGACACGAGCTGCTGGTTCTTGTAACCTCGAGCGACGTGCGGTCCGCGGATCCAGATCTCACCGATCTGGTCCTCGCCCAGCTCTTCACCGGTTGTGGCGTCGACTATCTTGGCGTCGCAGCCGTCGGGCGTCGAACCGCTGCTCACCAACTCGTTGACGGAGCGACTGCTCTCGAACGAGCCGTCGTGGTCGCCATCCGCGCCACCCACGACGAACACCTTGCCGCGCGCGAGTTGCTCCCGGTGCACGGGCAGAACGGAAGGATAGCCGTTGCGCTTGATGCCCGTGACCAACAACGAACACTCCGCCATCCCGTAGCAGGGACAGAACGCGTTGCGATCGAAGCCTGCCTCAGAAAACTGCTCGGAGAAGCGCGCCAAGGTGCTCGCCCGAACCGGTTCTGCCCCATTGAACGCAACCCGCCAGCTGCTTAGGTCGAGCTTCTGGCGTTGCTCCTTGGTGATTCTCGCCAGGCAGAGCTCGTAGCCGAAGTTAGGACCACCGCTCAGCGTGCCTCGATAGCGCGTGATGGCTTCGAGCCAGCGGATCGGCCTCACCACGAAGGTGAGCGGAGACATCAAAACCGTCCGCACTCCAAGATAGAACGGGTGCAGCAGATTTCCCACCAAACCCGTATCGTGGAACATGGGAAGCCAGCCGACGACGACGGGCGATGGGCCGCCGTCGAAGACCTGCCCAATCATCCGCTCGTTGCTGAGCACGTTGCCGTGAGTGACCTCGACGCCCTTGGGTGTGCCCGTCGAGCCCGAGGTGTACTGGATGAAGGCCACCGAGTCGGCGTCGATCGCGGGGCGCGTCCAGCGGATGGCGAGTGCGTCATCGATTTCCTCGACCGGGATCAGCGTCTCCTGATCGCCGAGCCCGAGCGCCCTCAGCTGCCCCATCAAGGAGAGATTGGTGATGACGAGGCTGGCACCCGAATCTTCGATCACGGACAGCAGCCGCTCGCCGCTTTCGCTCTTCTTTGGCGCGTAGACGGGAACCGCCGCCATGCCGGCGTACAGGCACGCGAAGAACGCGACCGCGAACTCGGGCCCGTGCTGCAGCACGATCAGTACGGCTGGCTGTGCGCCGGGACTCTGGACGAGTTTGGTCCGCGCCCGTAGCGCGTCCCCGAGCTGCACGGCCAGACAGCGCGCCTGCCTGTCGAGCGATGCGAAGGTGTAGCGCTGCGACTCGTCGCTCCCGTTGCCCAGCCAAATGAGAAACGGATGCTCGCCGCGCGTTTCGAGGTGGGACAGAGACACATCGACGAGGGTCTCAGGATGATTCGATGAGTTCGACATGCGATGTTCCATGGTGGATTCGTCAGGCTGACTGGAACCGTCCCCAAAACGGCCGCTGCCAACCGGGCCCATTTCTGTTCGCGGTGCCCCGACGCACCGCCTTGCAATCCGCTGCAATTGGCCCCTATTTCCGCACGGTTTCGGTCAACGCGACCTCTGGCCGCGTAATGCGTTTGCCGTTGGCGATACCCGCATGAGCAGCAGCTTCCGACGGTTATCGCCCTCAGCAATCGTTTGAGCGACTGGCGCTATCAACTGCGCTTTCGTCCCGGAGGCTAGTCGCTCGATTCGTTTACAGCAATGAGCAATGTGTTTAAGGACGTAGTCATTTCACCTCCTGACCACTTTCGCCGAATCGTTCGCAAGTGTCGTTTTTGGCTAGCGAGGCGCCGATCGTAAGCGACGCTTGTGTCGTGGGCGCGCGTCGACGCATGCGAGGTTTGCCTCGGCCTGTTGCATGAGCACGCACGACTCGGTCGACGGCCTCGAGTTGAGTGTTTGTTTGCTGGGTTGACAAAACGAGCTAGCGAGCAGAAGAACACTGGTCGGAGCTTCCGATTGCAATAAGCTGCTCGGGGTGCGCAATTTCACTCTGCGCTGTCTCCCATGAGAGTTCTTTCGCATGACGCCAACGCATCTCGAGCGGCTCGAGGCCGAAAGTAGTAACGTCAGGCGAACCCGCGAGCGATGCGGCGTCGGCTGCTTCGGGCAATTCAGCCTGCATCAGCGCAGCCCGGGCGCAGTGAGCTCCGAACGCCGGGCACGCGCGGACGATTTTGATTCTTCGTGTCCGATGGAGCAGAGGAAGCGGAAGGGCTATATCTAAATGTGCGCTTCGCACCAAATTTGGAGTCGAGCCAGAGTCGAGAGTGTGGACCCCGTGCAGCTCGCGTCGGAGCTGCGCTTGCGCAAGCGAAAGAGTCTGCTGAGATTCAATGCCTGCGGCGGTGTCAATGACGGCAAGAGCACCCTGATAGGTTGTTTGTTGTGCGAGGCCAAGTCGCTCTTCGATAAGCAACTGCGCGCGTTCGAGGCTGATTCCAAGCGTCGCGACGCTCGGTCCGGTGAACTCGACCGTGCGCCCTTGCTCGACGCCTCAGGCGCCGAGCGCGAACCAGGCCTCCGCGTCGAGGTTGCTTACCGGTTCTTCTCCAGCGAGCGGCGTCAATTCATCGTGGCCGACAGCTCTGGGCACGAACACTCCACGCGCAACATGGTGAGTGGGGCCTCGACGGCAGAACTGAGCGTGATTGTGTGCGACGCACGCAAAGGCCTACTGAGCGAGACCAAGCGGTTTAGCCAGATCGTCGCCTTGCTTGGCATCCGACATGCCGCGTTGGTCGTCAACAAGATGGATTTGGTCGACTATTCGCAGGACGCATTTTCGAAAATCGAAGCCGAGTACCGGCGCTTCGCCGGGCGGCTCGGAATCTCCGAGGTTAGCTGCATCCCAGTCTCCGCCATCGAGGGTGACAATGTCGTGCACAGAGGCGAGAACATGCCCTGGTACGTTGGGCCAACGCTGATGGCGCTCTTGGACAGCGTGGAGATCGACGAGGCGCGCCGAAGCGACGACGCGCTCAGATTGCCCGTGCAGTGGGTGAAGCGGCAGGACGCCAAATTCAGCAGCATCGCGGGGACCGTCGTGGCCGGCTCGCTCAAAGCTGGAGACGCCATTCGTGTGCAGCCCTCCGGACGCACGAGCCGTGTCACGAGCATCGTGACGTCCGACGGCGACTTGCGCGAGGCCAGCGTCGGTCAAGCCGTCACCCTAACCCTCGAGGACGAACTCGACGTTGCGCGGGGCGACATGATCAGCAGCGCAGACAGTCCGGCCGAGGTCGCAGATCAATTCGAGGCCAGCGTGATTTGGATGAGCCGGGAGCCGCTATTGCGCGGGCGCAGCTACTCGATGAGAATCGGCCCCAACACCGTGGGCGCCACCATTTCGCCCATCAAGTACAAGATCGACGTGGACACGCTGGCTCGCGGTCCCGCCCCGCTGCTCGACGGGAATGAGATCGGCGTTTGCAACCTGGAGCTCGATCGGCCGATCGCCTATGACTCGTACGCGACGAACCGGGATACCGGCGGCTTCATCCTGGTCGACCCCGCGACGCAGGAGACGCTCGGCGCGGGCATGCTGCATTTCGCGCTGCGGCGCGCCAACAACGTGCATTGGCAGGCCCTCGACGTAAGCCCGCGGGCGCGCGCGGCGATCAAAGGGCAGAAGCCCTGCGCGCTTTGGTACACGGGGCTCTCCGGCGCCGGCAAGTCTGCGATTGCCAATTTGGTCGATAGAGAGCTTTACCGGATGAACAGACACGGCTACGTGCTCGATGGTGACAACGTGCGCCACGGTCTAAACAAGGATCTGGGCTTCACCGCCGCGGACCGCGTGGAGAATATCCGTCGCATCGCCGAGGTAGCCAAGCTGATGGTCGACGCGGGGCTGATCGTGAGCGCCGCGTTCATTTCACCCTTCCGAGCCGAACGGCGCATGGCACGCGCGCTTTTCGAGCCTGGCGAGTTCATCGAGATTTACGTGGACACCCCGCTGGCCGTGGCTGAGCAGCGGGACCCGAAGGGACTTTATAAGAAGGCGCGCCGGGGCGAACTCAAGAACTTCACAGGGATCGACTCGCCCTACGAGTGTCCCGAACAGCCGGAGCTCGTCATAGATACGGTCGTAAGCTCGCCAGAGCGTGCGGCGGCCGAGATCGTGAAGTTCTTGATGTCGCGGGGGATCTTCGATGTGGAGTGAGACCGTGAACCGCGGCAGGTTCTGCCGCCCAGCGCGCGGACCGGGCCAATGACCCACTACTACGCGTTCAACGGTGACGCCGATGGTCTGTTCGCCTTGCAGCAGCTGCGGCTCGCCGAGCCGGGCTCAGCGCTATTGGTCAGCGGGGTGAAGCGCGACATCTCGCTCTTGGAGCGGGTCCCCGCGCAGACCGGCGACACTTGCACGGCGCTCGACATTTCACTCGACGTGAATCGCGCGCCGCTCTTGGCCCTGTTGGCGAACGGTGTTCGCGTGCGCTACTTCGACCATCACTACGCTGGGCCGATCCCCGAACAGGGCCGGCTCGAAGCCTATCTCGACGCCGATCCCGAGCTCTGCACGAGCCTGTTGGTGGACCGTTACCTCGAAGGGCGCTCTCGCCTGTGGGCGATCGCCGGCGCATTCGGCGACAGTCTGACGTGCCAGGGCGAGCGCCTCGCGCAAGCCGCGGGGCTCGACGCGGACGAGGCGCGCCGCCTTCGAGAGCTCGGCATTTGTGTCAACTACAATGCCTATGGCGAGCACCTCATGGACCTGCGCGTGGCACCCGTTGCACTTGCCCAAGAGCTACTGCCCTACGCGGATCCGCGCGACTTCGTGCGCGCCTCCCCGACCTACCGAGTGCTGTTCGACGGCTATCGAGAAGACATGGCGCAGGCCGCGCGGCTCGAGCCGCTACATCGGGTGCCGGGCGCCTTGTTGTTCGTACTCCCCGCGCAACCTTGGGCGAGGCGGGCTAGCGGCACGCTGGCCAACGACTTTGCCAATGCGAACCCGGAAAACGCGATCGCGATTCTCACGCCACGCTCTCGAGGGGGGTTCGTGGTTAGCGTACGGGTTCCTGCGCAGTGTGAGCTCGCAGCCGACGCCTTCTGTCGCCGCTACAAGACCGGAGGTGGGCGGCGCAGCGCCGCCGGCATCAACGAACTCCCCGAAGTCGAGATCGAGAGCTTCACTCGCGAGTTCCAGGCGCAGTTTCGGACCGGGTTCGTGGCAAAGGGCTGAGGCGCTGCCGCCCGCACAGCAATACCTGACGGCTGCTCCCCCTGCACCGAACTTTGCGGACTATTGCGGCGTAAAGGTGGCGACACTCACGTGCCGCGGCGACGCCACGAATTCCTTGGAAACGCAGGTTGCGCCTGTCGAATCCGTGAAGGTCCGGTTCAAACTCGGCCAGTTGTTGGCTCCGTTCCCGGTTTGATACATCGCATCGTAGTCTCCCCAATAGGAACGAGTATCAGGGCACGGATCCTGAGCCTGGCTACCCCAGGATGGGTTCAGCGGAGACGAGAGATCCGTGAAGCGGAGTCGGACCTTGCCGTCGCTGCGATTGGCATCACTCCAATAGGACATATAGACTCGCGCGCCGACTGGGTTACCATTGGAGTCGAATTTCATCACTTCCGACACGGACGGCATGAACGTGTTCGTGCTCGCCGGCGTGGCCCACTCTGCAGGCGCATCGCAGTGCGGTGGATTCGCCGCTAGCACGCAGCGCACTGCCTGCAGACGCTCGAAGTTCCCGTCCCGGAAATTGTATACGACGGTGACCTGAGGATCCGCGATGGCGTTAGTTGCCGCCGCGTCGAAGCCACGGGCGCGGATCGTTTTTCCGGTCGACTTCATCGTCGTGATGGGTTCGAGGTCGTAGTTGCTGGCCACGGTGATCGGCGTGGTCCAGGTGTTCGTGGACGGCTGCAGGGTCGTCAGCACGATCTGGCTCGAGCTCGTCGGGACAACTAAGGTTGGCGCAGTCTCATTCGCCACCCAACCCTTGACGAGCAGTGGATGGAACGATGGACTCACGGGTGGATTGGGGACCTGAGTCGCAGGACCCGTGGTCCCCATGCTGACGACCAAAATCGTGTTGCCGTTGTTGTAGGCGGCGTACAATTTCCCGCCGGCGGCAACCATAGACCCGCCATCGAGATTCACACTGTCGGAAAACGCTGGCGACGAAACCGCGCTGAGCGCACCGCCCAACGGACCGCGCATTACGGTCGCCGCAAATTTCGTTTTGGTCGCCATAGTCTGACCGGTACTTACACGAACACAACCATTGGGATCCTTCGGAATCGCGTTGAAATTCGTCTGGGTAATCGACAGCGTCGACAGAAAGACTGTGGCCGAGGCTCCGATCCCAAAAATGGCCAACGCAGGATCCCCCCAAGTCGCTGCTTGACCCGCTGGCAAGGCGGGTCGTACTTGACTCCAACCGCTGCCAGAGTTGAGGCTATAGCCAGCTCCGATGGCGCCTTGGCAGGCCGAATAGGAGTGACCGTCGGCAGCCACCTTTACCAGCGGATCCTCGGTATTGTATGCCACGTACGTGAAGGCGCCCGACTTCGCCACGGCTGTCTCGGACTCCCCTAGGCTCCAGACGGTCGGAACCGTGCCCGAGATGTCCACCGTTCCGGGCATCAGGGCTTCGTCAACTTCGCCGACGTCTTCGTTGGGTTTGTCTCCACTATCCGCGGCCTGGCCACAGGCCGCGGCGAACATCGGCAACACGAGCGTCCACAGCATGCGAGCGTTCGAGATCATTGTGTGCTCCTCCTAGGGATTGCAGCGCGGTCCCACCGCCGCGGCGTTTTGGTTCTCTATCATACGATGGGGCGCGCTGGCGGGAACATCGAGCCTTGTCGATGTCAATTCGTCAACTCCTCTGCGATATATGGATTCTGGGTTTTCGACTATAGGCATTTAGACTACAACCTTCGTAGCCAGCGGAAGCTACTCTCCGTTTCGATGGCACGAGCGGACCGGCGCCACCCAATTCTGCTTTTTCGGTTGCCCAAACAATCAAGCGCTCATGTTTGGAGGCGCGGTTCAGCGGACTGAGCGCACGCGGCGTGCGTTGGGGCTTCCGTTGGCAGGACAGGCGTTCGAGTTCGGGCTCGCGCCGGCTTGGGCGGGCATTGCGCGATGGCGTCGCTCCCGTCGCACCGAGCCTCGGGACTTCGAGCCGTCCGCCCAGGGTCTCACTCAAGTTAAACCCGCGCGCGACTCCGCATTGCACCCACGCCCGCGACAAGACCCTGCGCGCACTCGAAAGCACTCTTGCTCGTCACACGCCCGTGGCTCCCGAGCCTTCGATCCAGGGGAGCGCGCGCTTCACTCGCTGAGACTCTGAATGAAGGCGAGGTCCAGCGAACTGCGCCGCATTGGGGCAGAGGTAGCTGGCTCCGCCGAACAAATTACCATTTTCGACCACGAGCGTGCGTGACATGAGCATGAGCAGATACGGATCAATTGATGACAACGACCAAGGCATTGAAGCTGCTCGCTTCGTTCGCGCTGGCGGCAATCGGCGGCTGTTGCTCGCACCCGATTCGCGCCTTCGACGTCGCGCCAAAGCTGATCTGTCCCAAACAAGAAGTGACGGTCGCGTGGGACGTGGACGGCGAAGTGCAGCTGACGGCCACGCCTCCCCCGCCTGACTGGCAGACGACTGCGCCCGAAAAAGGGGAACAACGCGTGCACCCGGAGGTCGACACTGATTTCGCGCTCACTTCGGTGCAGGCCAATCCAGCCAAAGAGGGCGCGGCGCAGCACCAATTCGTCAAGGTCAAGTCGGTCGGCTCCGAGCTGCGCGGTCAATCCGCGCCGTGCGACGACACTCGCCATTGCAAGGCGCAGATCACTCTGGACGCGGCGCCGGGCCTCACCGTTGCCAGCGTCAGCGGACCGCACATCGTGCGCAGCGGAAAGTCGTTGGCCGACCGCCCACTTTGCGTCACGCCGCCCGGCGGGGCCAGGCAGTGTTTCCGAGGCGACGAGGTTGCGTCGGTGAACGCGCCCGCGAGCGGCCAATGGACACTCGAGGCCGAGCTGCTCGACGGCGAGGAGACAACGCCGCCAATCAAGCTCGAGGCCCGATTCACCTTCGCCTGCAAGTAGCCCGAGGAGTAGCCGCACATGGTTTCCAATGCCCAGCTACGAGAGCTCGTCGATACCGTCGTGGTCGTCATGCTCGAAAACCGCTCGTTCGATCATGCACTCGGCTTCTTGAGCCATGAGCAGTATGATGGGCGTTCGGACATCGACGGCCTACACCGGCACAGCGACACCTTCGATTGGGACAACCCTGACGCCGCGGGCCAACTTTACGCTCCGACGGCGACACCCGACAGTTACCTGCCGCGCGACCTACCGCATAGTCGCAGCCAAATCGCGCAAGAGCTCGACGGCGGCGCAATGGACGGCTTCATTCGCACCTACTTTGCGGATCAGAGCAGCGACCGCAGCCCGATCCCGATGCGCTTTTGTCGTCCGGAAGACGTGCCGATCACAGCGGCTCTCGCCCGGAGCTTTACGGTTTGCGACCGCTGGTTCGCTTCGCTCCCCACTGACACTCAGCCCAATCGGCTGATGGCCGTGAGCGGCCAAGCCCTGATTGATGCCACCTCGAGTGTCAAACTGCCATTTTATCTGCTGCCGGATCAATTCACCGTCTTCGACTACCTCGACAGCAAGAGCATCCCCTTCAAGCTTTACGTCGATGCTTCGAAGCTGCCGCTGGTCGGCGTGCCTTCTTCTCTGCTGTTGATGAAGTCGCAGTGGCGCCATGTCGTCCACCGCGGGGATTCGTTGCAGAACCTGGAGCAAGACTGGCAAAGCGCGGAACCGGCGCCCAAGGTCATCTACTGCGAGCCGTTCTACAACGACTTTGCCACCGCGCTGAACGGCCACGGCAACTGTAACCACCCACCGCTGCCAATGGCGTTCGGCGAGGACTTTCTGCGGCGAGTCTACATAGCACTCACGTCAAACCCAGAAAAGTGGAAGAAGACCGTGCTCATTGTCTGCTACGACGAGCACGGCGGCTTCTTCGATCACGTGGCGCCACCCGGCATGAAGTACAACGCGCCCCCCGGCAACCAGTGGGTGGACCCGACAGCCTTCGTGACGTTCGGTGTGCGGGTGCCGGGCATGGTCATCTCACCGTTGGTCGAGCCAGGCTCGGCGTTCCACGGGCTGCTCGATCACACCTCCATTTTGCAGCTCATGGTCGATCGCTTCGGCCAACCCGAGGACCTGGCGCTGTTTGGCAACGCGCAGGCCCGCAAGGCAAACCGGGTTCACTCGCTCGCAGACGTAATCACTCGCACCGAGCCACGCGTCGACGCCGCGATTGCGCTTCCGCCAGCGCCAACCATCGCGGGCCTCGCTACCACGCCGAGCCTCTCGCAAACGGCGCTGATGTTCCGAGCCATTGCGGCAGAAAAGCCCGCGACTCAGGTGTAGAACAGCGCGCAACGCACGCGTCCATGGGGCGCGCTGCGCAGAAGGGTGAACGCACGACGCCCATAAGGCCCCGAGGAGCGCAGACTCTCCGTGCCGAGCGCCGCAGGAACCCGAGCCGTATACCGCATGCCCAACTGACCAGCGCGCCCCACCGTCGCACTGTGTCTTTTCTTTGCGGAGAGGGAGGGATTCGAACCCTCTAAGCGTGGTTTGGCGAACCTTTCGTCGGTACGCGGCTTTGCGAGCCAACCCCGCGAAATAGAGGATCAAATCCTTCGAGT
>JAEUAF010000502.1 GCA_019695485.1 Sorangium sp. | reverse complement strand
GATTGTCCAGGCAGCCACCAAGTCGCCGGTGCCGTCTACGTAGCGCACGACTATCTCGGTGGGTTCACCGGACTTCAGGGCGTTCACTTGAACCTGTCGATCGAGCAGTTGCGACAGCGTTTCGCTGATTTCGTGAATCACGCGAGGGCGATTCGGGTCGGTCGACATCTTGTTCCGGAAAACCAGGGGAGCGAGCCCGAGCTGGACTCCGGCCTCATCCGCTTGGAACGGCGTTGAGAGAAGGAACTTGACCCCTCGACCGTCTGGAACTGGCTCGCGGGCCAAGTTGCCAAGTTGTCTTGACAACTTAATGGCGCGGAGTCAGGCTTCCTCGCGTGCCAGAGGCGCCGATTTCCTTTCCGCTATACGCGCAAATCGCCGGGCGCCTGCGCTCGCAGATTCGAGCCGGGCAGTACGCGCCGGGTTCGAAAATCCCCTCTGAACACGAGCTTTCCTCGCACTTCGGAGTCGGACGGCCAACAGTGCGTCAGGCCACGCAGCTTCTGGTCGAGGAGCGCGTCCTCGAGCGCCGACGCGGCTCAGGGACGTACGTCAACCAAGCACCCGCCGAGGTGGATCTGTTCTCCGCGGGCGGCACCCTGGCGTCCTTCGCGCGCAGTGGCCTGCCGCTCGAAAGCGCGTTGGTGGGCACCCCTCGGCTCCAGGAGATCGCCGCGGACGCGCGCAACCCCTTCGCGGGAAAGCATGCCTTCGTCGTCGTGCGACGGAGCTCACTCGGCCTCGCGCCGGTGCTGCTGGAAGAGATGTACTTCGATCCGAGCGTGTTCGTCGGGCTCGCCGAGCTGGCACTCGACGTGCGCTCGCTGTCGGAGCTGGCGCGTGAGCGCTATCTCTTGACGTTGCGCGCCGCGGAACAGCGCTTCGGCGTGGCTACGCTCGACGCGGCGCGCGCGGAGCTGCTCGAGCTGTCGCTCGGAGCCGTGGTGCTGAAGCTCGAGCGCACGCTCGACTTCACCACGGCAGCGAACGCGGTCTACGCCGAACTCTATTGTCGCACGGACCAAGTGTTGTTCAGTCAACGTCTCACCCTCGGTCGATCGGGATCGCTCCAGGTCGCCGGCGCCGAACTCCCCGCAAGAGCCCTGCATGACGCATAAACCTGGCTACTATTCTCAATTCGGGGGCGCGTTCATCCCCGAAATTCTGGCTGCTACGTTCGAGGAGCTTTGCGCTGCCTTCGAAGGGGCCAAGGCCGACCCCACGTTTTGGGCCGAGTACGAGCGCTTGATGCGCAGCTACTCCTGCCGACCCACGCCGATCACGTTTGCCGAAAACCTCACGCGCCATTTCGGGGGGCCGCGCATCTACGTGAAACGTGAAGATCTCAATCACACCGGCGCGCACAAAGCCAACAACGTCATGGGCCAAGGGCTCTTGGTGCGACGCATGGGCAAGCGCCGGGTGATCGCAGAGACTGGCGCGGGTCAACACGGGGTGGCGACCGCGACCATGGCGGCCAAGTTCGGCTTCGAATGCACGATCTACATGGGCGAGGTCGATGTGGAGCGCCAACGCCCCAACGTATTTTGGATGGAACGGCTGGGCGCGAAGGTCGTCCCGGTTACGGAAGGGTCGCGCACCCTGAAGGATGCCATCAACGAAGCTTTCCGCGACTGGGTGAGCAACATGGATACAACCCATTACGTGCTCGGGACAGCGTGCGGGCCGCATCCGTTCCCAGAAATGGTGGCCTGGTTTCAGTCGATCATCGGCAGCGAGGCTCGTCGACAAATCCTCGAGGAAGCGGGGCAGCTCCCAAAGCGCGTGTATGCTTGCGTGGGCGGGGGCTCGAACGCCATGGGGATCTTCAGCGGATTCTTCGACGAACCCGGCGTCGAGCTAGTGGGCGTCGAAGCAGGGGGGCTCGGCTTGAAGACGGGTCAGCACGCCGCGCGGCTCTCGGGCGGCGACGCATCGGTCGGCGTGGCGCAGGGCTACCGCACGTATTTCCTGCAGGACGAAGATGGCCAAATGCGGGAGACGCATAGCGTGGCCGCGGGGCTCGACTACGTCGGCGTATCGCCGATCCTCTCGCACTACAAAGACAACGGGCGCGTGCGCTTCGAGTCCGCGACCGACGCCGAAGTCGTCGAAGCCCTGGCGCTGACCGTGAAGAAGGAAGGGCTGATTCCGGCGCTCGAATCGTCGCACGCTTTCGCGCAGGCGTTCAAGGAAGCTCCATCACTCGGCAGCGATCAGGTGCTGCTCATCAATCAGTCGGGTCGTGGCGACAAAGACATCTTCACGGTGGCGGACGCCTTCGATGACCCGGCCTGGAAAGACTTCATCAAGAGGAAGGCGGCTCATTATGAAGCTCCTTGATTACATCCAAGAGCAGCGCAAAAAGCGCGAAATCCTGCTGATGACTCACATCGTGGTGGGCTACCCAAACCTCACCCAAAGCCTGGAGTTGGTGGACGCCATGGTGGAAGCAGGCGTCGACCTGATGGAGTTGCAGATCCCCTTCTCGGAGCCGATCGCCGATGGCCCCGTGATCTTGCACGCCAATCAAGAGGCGCTGAAGGGGGGCGTGCGCGTCGACGACTGCTTCGAGTTCGCAGAGAAGGTGGCCAAAAGGCACCCCATCCCGTTCCTCTTCATGAGCTATTACAACGTGCTCTTTCGGCGTGGCATCGAGCGCTTCGTGACGCGGGCGGCCGCCGCCGGTGTCGTGGGCGCGATCGTGCCGGACTGCCCGCCGGAAGAGGCGGACGACTACGTGATGGCGATGCGCCGCAAACAGCTGGCGCCCGTCTTCATCTTCTCGCCGAGCACGCCAGATGCGCGCCTCGCAAAGATCGGCGCCGCTGGGGACGGCTTCGTCTACGCGGTGGCGCGCAAGGGCGTCACCGGCAGCGACACCGAATTCTCCGACGACCTCGCCGGCTATCTCGCGCGCTGCCGCCGCGCCACCTCGCTTCCTCTCGCTGTGGGATTCGGTTTGCGTGCCCGCAAGGATGTGAGTTTCCTGCGCGGCAAAGCTGACATTGCCGTAGTCGGAACCGAGAGTCTGCGCTTGTTGAAGAGTGGGGGCGTGAGCGCCGTGGGCCGCTTCTTGTCCGATCTGCGCGGCTAGCGTGAACCGATCGCGTCATTGAACTCACGCCCCGTCTGACCTATCGTGCCGAGAGATGGTCATTCACGCCGATTCGATTTCGACGCGCAGTATCCGTCACTCAGTCAAAGGCACGAACGCGCGGCCTTTGCTTTCTGGCCTCGCCTGGCTGGCCTGTGGGCTTGCGTCGCTCAGCGGCTGCCACGACACAGAAGCGGAGAACAAGAAGCTTGCGGAGATCCAGCACCAAGCTGACGAAAAGATCTCCCAGGCTCAACACGCGGCCGACGAAAAAGTGGCGGCGCTCCAGAAGCAACTCGACCAAGTTCGGCAGGAGGCCGCGGACGCGGCCGCGAAGATGAAGGCGCAAGCCGATGACGCTATCAGCAAGGCTCAGCAAAGCGCCGACGAGCAGGCCAAGGCCGCCGAAGCAGCGCTCGTCAAGGCGCGGGGTGCCTTCAAGGAGGAGGGCCGGCTTCAGCTCGCCCAGCTGAACAAGGAAGTGACCGAGCTTTCCTCGAAGTCTTCCAAAGCCACCGCCAAGGTGAAGGCGGACGTGGCCAAGGCCATGAAGCAAATCGTCACGCAGCAGAAGGACATCGCCAAGGACATCGCGGCGTTCGACTCGGCCACGATCGACACCTTGAAGAAGGCCAAAGCGAAATTGACCCAGGACCTCGCGGTGATGAAGGCCACCATCCACGCTGCACGCGCCAAGGTTCCCTAGGCGCTCGACGAGCGGCGTCCGCCTGACCGCTGTGCCATACTCGCGCCCGCCGATGGATCGCCTGGAAAAACGCCTGCTCGACGATGTAGCGCGCGCGAGCGCCGACTTCGCGCTGCTCGAACCGAATGATCGCGTGCTGGTCGCCGTGAGCGGCGGCAAGGACTCGCACGCTTTGCTCTACCTGCTGCGCGAAATTCAAAAGCGCGCGCCATTTCCGTTTTCGTTGCTCGCGGTGAACGTCGATCAAGGACATCCCGGGTACCCCAAGCAGCTCTTGCCGGACTACTTCGCGCGCGAAGGCTACGACTACCGAATCGTCGAGGAAGACACCTACTCGATCGTCAAGGAGAAGGTGCCTGCCGGGAAAACCTTCTGCTCACTCTGCTCCCGACTCCGACGCGGCATCCTCTACACCCTCGCGAGTGAAGTCTCGGCCACCAAGATCGCGCTCGGCCACCATCGCGACGACGTCATCGAGACTTTGATGCTGAACCTCTTCTACTCGGGGCAGCTCAAGGCCATGCCTCCGCGGCTCCGCTCCGACGACGGACGCAACGTCGTGATCCGACCGCTCGCCTACGTCGCGGAGCGCGATCTGGAGGAGTTCGCGAAGCAAAAGGGTTTCCCTATCATCCCGTGCGATCTGTGCGGTTCGCAGGAGCAGCTGCAGCGAAAGCAGGTGAAGGCGTTGCTCAACGAGCTCAACGACAAGAACCCGCACGTGCGCGCCAACGTGTTCGCCGCGCTCGCCAACGTGCGCCCCACGCACCTCTACGACACCGAGCTCAGGCGAAGTCTGGGCCTGCTCGAAGCGGTCGAAGCCGCCGACGGCAACGCGACGCCCGATCGAGCCCAAGGCAGCGCCCAAGTGATTCCGCTGAGCAAGCTGGCCCGACGCTGAGCATTGCTAGGGCGTCCGCCCCACGCGCCGCCCGTTCAAACCAATGACAGGCGCCGCATCTTCGCGCGCTCGGGAGCAATCGGCGGCGTGACCTCGGAATAGCCGCGCCCATCCGGCGCGTGCCCGAGCTCGGCAAATGCACGCTTGTAGTCTGCGAACTTACCCCCGGCGCGGACCGCTTTCGCCAACGCCTCGCCTTCGGCCGCGCCGCCCTGAGCAAGCACGTACTCCACCCAGGCCCACTTCGCGCTGGTGGCGCGCACGTCCGCACGGCCCTTGAGCCCACGCCGCAAACGCTCGAGCCGCGCTTGAATTACCGAGATCCCCGCGTAAGGCATGCCGTCGAGCGGGGTCTTGTGCTTCGAACAGAAGGGCGCGATGCCAAGTGCGATCGGAATGACGTGACTTAGTTCACTCACGAACGTGACGCACTCGTCGATGTCGGCGTCGGTCTCACCGGGCAAGCCGATCATGAGGTAGAGCTTCAGGCGATCCATCCCGTGCTTGCGCGCGAGCTCGGCCGCGGTCTGATAGTGCGGCTCTCGACCGCGTCGCTCGATAATCCCACGCATGCGCTCGCTCGGCCCATCGAGAGCAGTGGTCAAGGTGCGATAGCCCGCTGCCCGGAGCACGCCCACGAATTCGTCCTTGAGGCGGTCCGGACGCAGGCTAGAAAGCCCGACCTCCACCCCACGATCCACCAAACTACGCACGATTTCGACGATCTTTGGGTGGTCGCTGACGGCGGCACCCACCAGGCCGACGCGCTTCGCATCGGCCGGAATCTTCTCGAGCACGACCTCCTTCGGCACGATGCGCATGCCGCCGTTGGTGCTGCGTCGCATCACGCAGTAGGTGCAGCCGCGAGAGCAGCCGCGCTCCGCCTCAATCAGGAACATGTTGGACAGCTCCGTGTGGGGCGTACGAATCGCGCTGTGTGCTGGGAGCAGGCTGTCGTCGCACGCCGCCGGTGCGGGCAGAGTGTCGCCGTGTAGCGCCGGTACGAAGACGCTACTCAATGCCGCCAAGTTGGAAAGCGCCTCGTTGCGATTCCGGCTGTCCAGAAAGGAGCGCACTAGGGGCTCGATCAGTTCTTCGGCTTCACCGATCACGATGGCGTCGACGAACGGTGCCAGCGGAAGCGGGTTCGAAAAGGTCAGTGGCCCGCCGGCGATCACGAGTGGATGTCGTTCCTCGCGTTCACGCGAGAGAGCCGGGATCCCAGCGGCGTCCAGCAATTTGACGAGCCCGGCGAGTTCGAGCTCGTAGGCGACGCTCACCATGATCACGGGGAAATCCGCTAGCTCGCGCCGACTCTCGTAGCTCACGGGCCGCTCGCGCATGGTCTGCGCAGGCTCTGCTGCATCGTCCGACAGAAACACCCGTTCGCAGGAAACTCCCGCCATCGCCTGCAGCCCGCGATAGACCCGCTGAAAGCCCAGCGAGCTCATGCCAACGTTGTAGGGCGATGGGTACGCGAGGGCGACCCGCATCGGGGCGTCCTTGTCGATACGCCCAACTTCGGCGGCCAAGCGTTCTTGGATCAAGCGGCGAGTCGTTTCGAGCATCTGCGATGGGGGTTATAGCGCCGAGCGAGCGCGTGCGTCGGGAATTGGAGGCGTGCGAGCCACATCGACGCTGCATATCAGCTGAATTTCTCGCGAATTCATGCATCGAAAAGCTCAAGCTAGGTGTGCTTCGTGCCGTTCATCTGACTGTGACGGTTTCCGTAAATCCAAGTCCTGAACCCCGGCTTCGTCGTCAGCCGCCGCCAGCCACGAGCCTTTCCGCGCTCGTCGAGAGGACCCAGGCGCCGCGCGGACCGGCCACCCCCGAGCCAACCGTCGCGGTCCGCCGAACTAGTTCACGGCTCTCGGACTTGGCCCGCTATGTCGCGCTCGGCGCCGCCCTCGCAGGCGTGGTAGTGGGCGCGGCAACGTTCGGATCACACCCGGGCAAGGCTGTCACGCGCAGCGTGCATCACGGCACCGCGGGGCTGAAGCGGACCCAGCGTGGTGCTGACATTCGTTGGCGCAGCAAGGACACGAACGTGCGGATCGATGCTTCGCTCGACAAGCTGGGCGGCGGGGCGAAAGCTGCGATCCAGAGTGCCTTCGCGACTTGGCTCGGCGCTGAAGCGACGCTGCCGCGCGTGCATTTCGATGCGTCGGAAAAGGCCTCGGCCCAAGCCGCGCCGGACGGCAAGAACACCGTGCTGCTCGCGCCGATCACTGTCGCCGGGCACGAGCACGACCTGGCGATCACGCTTACTTATTCGGACGAAGAGACTGGCGACATCGTAGAAGCCGACATCATCATCAACTCCGAATACCCATTTCGCCTCCTGGGCAATGTCTCGGATACGGGCGCCGAGGACGCGCAATCCGAGAGCGACAGCAAGACGCAGGTCACTACCAGCGGCTCCCAGCCGAGCGTGAGCGCCTCGCGCGCATCCTGCCAAAACACCTCACAAGCGCCGACCTGCGCGGGCGGTTCCTACGATCTCCAGAACGTGGCCACCCATGAAGTCGGCCACTTTTTCGGCCTGGGTGAGGACATGGATGATCCCTCGGCGACCATGTACTACTGCACGAGCCGCTGTGAAACGCACAAGCGCGTCCTCACCAACGACGACGCGGTCGTCATGAACGTGCTGTATTCGGCCACCTCGGACGGCTCGCCGGGCTCGGCCGGTGGCTGCGGTGGCGCACGTGTCGCGCCGCGCGGTGCGCTGGGCGAAGCCGCATGGCTGTTGGCGGCCGCAGCGCTCGGGCTATCGCGCCGCAAGCGCAACCGCCGCTAAACCAGCGTCGCGGACCGCGACCCGAGCGCTAAACCTCGGCGCTGAATGGCGTTGCGGGTTGTCGCGAGGCCCGCGGCGCGACAAGCTCAGCGCCCGGTGCATCCCCGATCCCCGCGCTCTCTTGCGTCTGCCCCCGTCAAGCCTCACAGAAGGCGCGCGCTGAGTCACGTCGGCGGTCCGACCGAGGTCGTCTGCAACGATCGCGAACTCGCGCGACTGCTCGGCGCCGCTGTGAACGTAGCGCCGGAGGAGGGCAGCGTGCTCTTGCATGTGCACGGCTTCCACAGCTACCCCGCCCGACTGCACCCGGGCACCGCGGACGCCCTGATTCGAGGCCTGTCGGCGGATGGAGATCGCGTGTTCGATCCTTTCTGCGGCAGCGGCACCGTTCCGGTCGTTGCGCGGGAACGCGGCAGGCGCGCCTTCGGGAGTGATCTGAACCCGCTCGCCGTCGAGCTCGCGCGCTTGAAGTCGGGTGGCGCCAGCCCAGACTTCGCAGCGGCCTTGCAAGCCGCCGCCGGACGCGTCGTCGCGCACGCCAAGGCACGACAAAAGGCCGAGCTCGGTCCGACCCACCCGTATGGGCGCGCCGACCGCAATGAGTTTGCGACCCACGTGCTGCTGGCGCTCGACGGGCTGCGTGATGGCATCGAGGCGCTCGAAGAGCGCGCGCTGCGCGGGCCGTTGTTGTTGGTGCTGTCCGCGTCGCTCACCAAGTTGAGCAACAAGACCTCGGACTCGGGCGCCGGCGAACAGCAAAAGCGGCTGTCGCGCACGTTTGCTTTCAGATTCTTCGAGCTCAAAGCCAAAGACCTGGCAGATCGCTTGCTCGCGTTTTCGGACCGCGTTCCTCGTGGCACGCCGCTCGCGCGCCTCGAAGTCAGCGACGCCCGGCGGCTGGCCTTCCTGCGCCCGGCATCGGTCGATCTGATCACGAGTTCGCCGCCCTATCCTGGTGTCTACGACTACTTCGACCACCACGCCTCACGCCTGCGCTGGTTACGCCTCGACGGTCGCGCCTTCGAGGACAACGAGATCGGAGCGCGGCGCCGGCTGCGCACCGACGCGCGAAACGCCGCTGCCCGCTGGGAAAGCGACTTCGGCCATTGCCTCGCCGAGATGCGACGGGTGTTACGCCCGGGCGGACACGCGGCGCTGTTGGTCGCGGACTCCGTGATCGGCGACCGCGCGTACTACGCGGACCAGTGGGTGCCCGCGCTCGCCCGCCAGCATAGTCTCGAGCTCGTCGGACGCGCGAGCCAGATTCGGCCCTATTTTCATGGTCCTACTGCGCGCGCCTTCGTGAAACGGCCGCGACGCGAGCACCTGCTATTGCTCGCCTGAGGCCGCGCGCGCTGCCGAGCAGGCACGACAGTGTCGTATCGTGGCGGCGCCTGAGTTACGACGCGCCACGCGGAGTCCCACTATGACGCCTCAGAATCTGCTCGCTTCCGAAACCAGCCCCTACCTGCTGCAACACGCTCACAACCCCGTGGCGTGGAACCCTTGGGGCGCCGCTGCGCTGGAACGCGCTGCGCGCGAAGACAAACCGATCTTTCTCAGCATCGGGTACGCGGCCTGCCACTGGTGCCACGTGATGGAGCGGGAATCGTTCGAAAACCAAGCCGTCGCCGATTTTCTGAACGAGCACTTCGTGTCGATCAAAGTGGACCGCGAGGAGCGCCCCGACCTGGACGAGATCTACATGGCAGCGACCATCGGACTCTCCGGCAGCGGCGGCTGGCCGATGACGGTGTTCTTGACCCCCGCTCAGGAGCCGTTCTTCGCCGGCACCTATTTTCCCCCTGATGGGCGCTACGGGCGACCGGGCTTTCTCGCGCTTCTGCAACGCATCGCCGAGGTGTGGGCCGCCGACCGCTCGAGCATTTTGTCACAAGCCGAACAACTGACGGAGCACGTGCGACAACGCTCGAACGCGGCCGGTGCGAGCAGCGTCAGCAGCGAGAGTACCGAGCTCGCGGTGCGAGAATATCAAAAGACCTTCGACGCCAAGTGGGGCGGTTTCGGCGCAGCGCCGAAGTTCCCACCCCACCAGGGCCTGCGCCTCTTGCTGCGGCATCACGCACGCACGGGGCAAACGCACGTGCTCGACATGGTCACGCGCACGCTCGACGGCATGAAGAACGGCGGCATCTATGACCAGGTGGGCGGCGGCTTTGCGCGCTACTCGACGGACGAACGCTGGCTCGTGCCTCATTTCGAAAAGATGCTGTATGACAACGCACAGCTCGCGGTCGTCTATCTAGAGGCGTTTCAAGTCACCAAGGACCGAGAGTACGAGCGAATCGCGCGCGAGACGCTGGATTACATCGCGCGTGAGATGCAGAGCCCCGAGGGCGGCTACTACTCCGCAACCGACGCCGACAGCGAAGGCGTCGAGGGCAAGTTCTTCTGCTTCTTACCGGAAGAAATTGACGACATCCTCGGCAAGGATCCGGCAGAGGCATTCTGCCTCTATTACGACGTGAGCGTCGCTGGAAACTGGGAAGGGCACAACGTGCTCAACACGCCGCGCCCGCTTGCCGAGGTCGCAAAGGATCTGGGATGTGGGGTGGAGGAGCTCGAGGCGTCGCTCGCGCGCTCGCGGCTTGCCGTCTACGAAGCTCGCAAAGCTCGCGTGCCGCCGCTCTGCGACGACAAAGTGCTGGCTGGTTGGAACGGGCTCATGATCGAAGCCATGGCAGAGGGCTACCGCATCTTGCGCGAACCCCGCTATCTCGAGTCGGCGACGCGCGCGGCACACTTCGTGTGCTCGACGCTGCTTCAGCCCGACGGACGCCTCTTTCGCACCGCGCGCGGCGGCAAGGCGCACATCGATGCGTTCCTCGAGGACTACGCCTACCTCGCCGATGCCCTAATCACGCTCTACGAAGCAGGCGGGGACGCGAAGTGGCTCACGCACGCGCACGCTTTCAGCGAGCGCATTCTGACTGACTTCGCGGCAGAGGACGGCAGTTTCTTCACGACTGGAAGCGGCCACGAACCCCTGATTGCGCGCATCAAGGAAGGCTACGATGGCGCGCTGCCGAATCCGAATGCAGTCGCAGCGCGCGCCCTCGCGCGACTCGCGCATCACCTCGACCTGCCGATCCTTCGCGAGCGCGCCAGCCGCTCGATAGCCGCCTACGGGAAGCTCATCGAGCGCGCGCCGCGCGCCTTTGCGACGGCGCTCGCCACGTTGGAGTTTCTGCTCTGCGGGCCGACCGAGCTCGTGCTGGCGGGCGCTGCCGGCAGCCCGGAGACCGAAGCGTTGGCACGCGCGGTCGCGGCAGTGTATCTCCCAAACCGCGTGATCGCCCTCAGCGATCCGGGGATGCCCAACCAGAGCCCGCTCGGACGCGGAAAGACGCTGGTCGACGAAAAGCCGGCTCTCTATGTGTGCAGGAACTTCACGTGCCAAGCGCCGATCTCGGATCCGACCTTGGTCGGAGCTCTGCTGACGGCGGAGCAGAAAAGGCACGCAGCGACCGGGTCGATCGAGTTGCCCATCGCCGGCAAGTGATGACGCGGTGAGCCAGCGGCGCCGAGCTCAAGCGCCGACACGGCCAATCGGTGCCCTAGAGGGCCTCGCCAGGCGAGGATGGGCGACGCCATCCTGGCCGGGGATGAGTCCGCACTCGTCCAGCATCGCACGCACGATGGCAAGCTCATCAATCAGGCGTTCCGCAAGCGCCCGCACGTCGTCGACAGCGCGCTGCTTGCAGCGGCGCTCGGCTTCCTCAGCGAGGCGCGCCATGCCCACCGCGCCGAAGTTGCCGCAAGCGCCCTTGATAGCGTGCGCGAGCGACAGACAGCTCGGCTCGTCCCACTCTGTCACGGCTTCGCGCAGACCCTGAATACGACGCACGATGTCGTCGAGGAAGATCTGCGTGAGCTCGACGGCGATCATCGGCGTGCCCGCCTCAGCGGCCAGCTCTTCGAGTCGTGACAGGTCCAGGTGACTCACCGCGGCGTGGTTCGGCGCCGGCACTGTTTGCGGTACATCGGCCAAGCCGAGCGATGAGTCCCGGCCCCGCGTCAGCCAGTAGGCGACGCGCGCGCGCAGCGTGGTGAGGCTGAACGGCTTCGCGATGTAATCGTCCATGCCGGACGCGAGGCAGTTTCGCCGCATCTCGGGCACCCCACCGGCAGTGACGGCGATGATCGGAACGCGCTGCCGGCCGCGCTCGAGCCTACGAATTTCGCGGGTAGTCTCGAAGCCGTCGATCCCTGCCATGTGGCAGTCCATGAGGATGACGTCGTAGTCGCCGCTTCCGAATTTGACGATGGCGTCCATGCCGCTCGTCGTAGCGTCCACGCGACAACCAATGCCCGAGAGCGTGTGGCTGATCAACGCTAAGTTGAACTCATTGTCCTCGACGACGAGCGCGTGCCCCTGCAGCACCGCAGTCGCTTCCGGCGCGGCGCCTGGCGGGGGAAAGCTGCGTACTGGCTCGCGCGGGTCGTCGAGCACCTGATTGATGATCGAGAGTAGCTCTTGGCCGGAGCTGTGAACGCCCTTCACGGCAGCGCGCTGCTCGGGATCGAGCTTGGTTTCGAGCAACAGCTCGCTGGCGCCAATCACGACCGTCATCGGCGTGCGAAGCTCGTGGCTCAGCGCGACGCCGTCCCGGCCGAACGATCGCGCGCGAATCAACCCGGCGAGACGCGGCAAGAGCTCGCCCCACTGCTCCGGAGTGGGCGCCGCGTCGAGATCCACACCCACCGCCTCGAGCTCGTCGCAGAGCTCCGGGGGAAGCGAGCGTCTGAGCTTCTGGTCCATGCCCCGCTCAGGCGACGTCTTGCGACAGGTCGAGCGTGGCGATGCGTCGGTACAGCGTAGCGCGTCCGATTCCGAGCAACTTGGCAGCCTTGCCGACGCTACCCTGCGTCGCGCGCAACGCGCGTTGGATGGCGCGACGCTCGAGTTCACGCAGCGTGACGACCTCGTCGTCGCGGTGACCATCCCCGTTTGCCGCTTTGCCGTTGAGGGCGGGCAAGGGCGGCAGCACCGCGTTGCGAATGTCCGCCGGCAAGTCGGCCAGGGTGATTTCGTCACCCCGACAGGCCAGCAAACTTCGGTGTACGACGTTCTGTAGCTCGCGAACATTGCCGGGCCAGCGGTGCCGGGTCAACGCGTCGAGCGCCTCGGGAGAGATGTGTTTCACCTCTCGGCCTACGCCAACCTCCAAGGTGCGCAGGAAGTGACCGACGAGCAGCGGGATGTCCTCGAGGCGTTCACGCAGAGGAGGCAGCTGAATCGGATAGACGACGAGCCGAAAGTAGAGGTCCTCGCGGAAACGACCCGCTTCGACCTCCACGCGCAGGTCGCGATGCGTGGCGCACACGATGCGCACGTCGACTGGCGTCTCGGATGAGCCACCCACGCGCCGAATCGTCTTCTCTTGCAGCGTGCGGAGCAGGCTGGCTTGTGTCGTCAAGCTCATCTCACCGAGCTCGTCGAGCAACAGCGTGCCGCCATTGGCTTGCTCGAAGCAACCGCGACGTAGCTGGGTGGCGCCCGTGAACGAGCCGCGCTCGTGCCCGAATAGCTCCGATTCCTGCAACGACTCCGGGATCCCCGCGCAGTTGATGGCGACGAACGGACCGCGCCGTCGGTTGCTGCCCTGGTGAATTGCGCGCGCCACCAGTTCTTTGCCCGTGCCGCTCTCGCCAAATACGCAGACAGCCACATCACTCGTCAACACGCGGTCGACCTGCTGGGCCAGCTCGCGCATCTTGGGACTTTGCCCAACAATCGAGCCCAGCACGCCGCGCTCGCCCAGAGCGCTTTCCAAGCGGCGCACGTTGTCCACGAGCTCCCGCCGCTCACGGGCGCGGTGCACCGCCAAGATCAGACGGTCGCGATCGAGCGGCTTCGTAACATAGTCGTAGGCACCCGCTCGCATGGCGGCCACAGCCGTTTCGATCTCCCGTTGAGCGGTCACGACGATAATCGGCAAGTCCGCGTCGCGCGCTCGAAGATGCTGGATGACTTTGAAGCCACCGACTTCACCGAGACCAAGGTCTACGCAAGCCACGTTTGGGCTTTCGCCCTCATCGCGGATGGCGCTCTCACCAGAGTCGTGCTCGACGACGCGATAGCCAGCGCGCTCGAGCCAGAAGCGCATCAGACGGCGCGCGGTAGGATCGTCGTCGACGATGGTTACGAGTTCGCCACTTGCGGAGCTCGCGGGAGGGGGGGAAGGATCGTCGTCCTGCATTCGCACTCATCAAAACGACCCAAGCGCGTCCCGCCTTTAGACTTGGGCGTCTCACGCGAGGACGAAAGATCCGATTGTTCGCGCCGCGCGGAGCCGTTCTAGCGCCACGCGAATCCCCTAACAGTTGGCAATTGCACGTCTAATGACGATTGCAGGCCCTATCAGTCGACCAGCAGTGATTGGAATGGCCTTCGCAATGGATTCATTTCGTGACCGCTTTTGCTCTCGAATCCTCGCCCAAGTCGCTCCCTCTCCAGTACGGGATGTTGCACGTCAACGGTGCGCTCGCGCCCACCGCGGAATCCCCCACCGACGCACTCGATGTCGTCGTAGATGGCCACGGCGAGCTCACCGTCGTGCTGCTTGACGTCCGCAGCGCGGGAACGCCGCGCCCGACTTTGTCCCGCGAGGCGTTGGGTGTCACTTCAGCAGCCATCAAACAGCGGGCCCCAATGTACGAGCTCGTGAGCGTGCTACGGACCTTTGCTGCTGCGGAGCCGAGAACGCGTGTAGGCGCCCTCGTGCTGCGCTTCTCTCAGCCCGACGCGCGAATCGAGATCCTGAACGCAGGCATGCCCGCGATCGCTTGCGTGATCCCAGGGGGGCACGTAACTACCCACGCCGCTCTCTCCGCGGCGATCGGCGAGCGATTTGGCGAAGTTCACCCCTACGAACTCTCCCCGCTGACTTGGGGTGCAACCTGGATCTTAGCCAGCGATGGGCTGACGCAGGGCCGGAGCGACCCCGACGCCGTACACGAGTGGGTGGCGAGTACCGCCCTCGGGCAGCGGGCGGCAGAACTCTGCGGCTCTTCCCAAAGCGAAATCGAGAATCTCCTGGCGAAACTGACTGGCCCACGCACTCCAGCGCCGTTCGGCGACGCGGGGCTGCTGCTCGTCAACGCTAACCCGACGCGCCGCTTTCGCTCGGGAATTCTGTAGCGTTTCGGCGCGCGCACTGCTGACTCGATGTGGCTGAGACACACACATCGTGCGCGCTCCAAGTAGCGCAGGACCGCAGGGTTGGCGCTGGAGGCATTTCTTGAAACCGGCGACCGGTGTACTTTTGGAACGATGAAGATCCGCACCGCCACGATCCTGCGCTTGAGGGACGCGATGCTCGAGAGCGGCAGGCGCCCAAGCTCGGTGGTCTCGCCCGCCTACGAGACGCTGGCACGGGCGGGCCTGCTCAGCGCTGAAGAGAGTAGCGCGCTCACTCGCATCGAGCCGCTGGCGGAAACCATGTTCCTGATGGTCGCGGCTGACGGCAAGATCGCAGACGAAGAGCACGATGCACTGCGTGGGGCAATCCGCGGCCTGGCCGACAACTTACTACGCACCGGTACCATCAACGTGATGCTCGAGAACTTCGAGCGCCGCCTCGCCGAGCACGGACGAAACCAGCGCCTGCATGAAATCGCGGAAGAGCTCAGCGAGCACCCGGCCGACGCGGAGAGCGCCTTCACGCTGGCCGCAGCCGTGGCCCTGGCCGACGACGAGGTCGCAGACGAAGAAGAGAAGTTCATCAACCAACTTGCCGAGTGGCTCGGCATCAGCGGCGAGCGAGCGGGCGAGATTCTCGATCAGCTCGAGGCGGACCGTAAGCGGAATGCTTGAGTCGCAGAGGCTCCACCCGTGTGCAGCCCGAAGCGTCGGTCTCGCCCAAACGAATCCCGCCCACGGCGGTGGACGCAAGCCGCACGTGCTGTAGAAAGCGCTGACGCTCACCCTCGGAAACGATGGCGAGCGGCGTGAAGTCCTCGATGCGGTACGGACACACCGCATAGCTTCGGCCAGCGTCTGGCGTGACCGAAATCTTCGCGAGCATTCCGTAGCGAGTCCACGGGTGTTCGTCACGCGGGCCGAACACCAAGTTGCCCAGGCTGAAGAATGCTGGGCGCCCATTCGTGTGGCCGATCCCTTGAATGACGTGCGGGTGGTGACCGAACACGGCGTCAGCGCCGGCCTCGAGCGCAGCCTCGACCATGTGCCGAGTAGGATCGCTCGGTGCATCCTGGTACTCGGCGCCACCATGGTAGCTCACGAGCACCAGGTCGTTGTCCAGGTGCGCCTTGCGGATGCCCGCTGCAAGCTCTTCGGGGCGTGCCCAGGCGACGAAATCGCGCCCTTCATGGACCTGGAAGGGACCCTGATTCCAGACCTGTGTGACCGCAAACACGGCGATCTTCCAGCCTGCAACGCAGAGGATCGCGGGCCGATACGCCTCTTCACGTGACCGACCCGTACCGGCGTGGCGGACGCCTGCCCGCTCGAGATGCTCGAGTGTCTCGAACAGCGCCGGGCGCCCATAGTCCCAGGCGTGGTTGTTTGCGGTCGACACTAAGCTCACGCCCGCGGCTGCGAGCGCGTTCGCTCCCTCGGGAGGTCCCGTGAAGATCAGGCGGTGCCTGGGCGACTGGGTCTCGCCGTGCTGAAAGCTCAGCTGGGACTCCAGATTCACGACGCGCAAGTCGGCGTCCGACCAGAATTTGGCGATGCCTGCGAGGGGGGCATAGCCGTCGGCCTTCAGCAGTCGCTGCCCCACTTCACGCCCGAAGCTGACGTCCCCACCAGCCACCACGACGAGCGCTGCCCGACGAGTCGGCGCGCAACTCCCCGACGCGAGATAACTCGGGGACGCAGACTCACCTCGCGTGATCGACGGGCTCGTTCGGTCACGCGCCGCATGAGCGGAAGCAGTCGGCGGTTCGTGCTCAACGACTCTGGCGCCAGAGCTCAGGCTCGAGTCAGGCCGCCGAGCGACCGCTCGGGAACGACTGCTCGCGTCGAACCCCGAGCACCCGGCTAGGGCGCCGAGCAACAACCCGATTCTGCGCCTTGCGCGCATCTGCCACGGGCGTCGGAACGCCACTGCTAGGCACCAGGTCGGCACGCGGAAACACTATCGCGCCGGGGAGCGGCACGCTCTCTCTCACGCGGCGCAGGCTCGCTCGGCCGGTGTACGCCCCCGCGCGCCCTGAACTTCCGCGGGCCTTCGCGCTCGGGCTCGACAGCCCCTCCCAGACTGCGCTAGTCCCTCGCAAAGCATGAAGATTGCGGTCATTGGATCCGGATACGTGGGCCTGGTGGCGGGGGCGTGTTTCGCCGATTCGGGAACGCAGGTCGTCTGCGTCGACGTCGACGAACAGAAGCTCGAGAAGCTCCGACGCGGCGATGTTCCGTTCTTCGAACCGCGGCTCGCGGATCTCTTGAAGCGCAACTGGCCCGAGCGTCTCGACTTCAGCTCGAACCTCGCGGAATCGATCGATGGCCGCGAGGTGGTATTCATCGCCGTGGGCACGCCGCCCAACGAAGACGGCTCCGCGGACTTGTCGCACGTGCTGACCGTAGCCGAGCAAGTCGCGAAGGCAGCAAAGCACGACCTCGCGCTGGTGCTGAAGAGCACGGTACCCGTCGGCACGAACGAGCGTGTCACGGCAGTCGTGAAGAAGCACGCCAAGCACCGCATCAGCGTCGTGAGCAACCCCGAGTTTCTCAAAGAGGGCGACGCGGTGAACGACTTCTTCAAGCCGGACCGCATCGTGATCGGCACCGATGACGATCGCGCATTCGAGGCGCTCTCACGGCTCTACGCGCCTTACAATCGGCAGCGCGGCCGCATTCAACGCATGAGCCCGAAGAGCGCGGAGATCGTAAAGTATGCGTCCAATGCGCTACTCGCCGTCAAAATCTCGTTCATGAACGAAGTTGCCCGCTTGTGCGACGTGGCAGGCGGAGACGCGGAAGACGTGCGCATTGCCGTTGGCTCCGACGAGCGCATCGGAATGCAGTTTCTGTACCCAGGGCTCGGGTTCGGGGGCAGCTGTTTTCCGAAGGATCTGCGCGCGCTCGTGCGAACCGGCGAAGACCTCGGCCTGAAGATGGAGCTCGCCGCCGCGGCAGTTCGTGCCAATGAGGTTCCGGTGCAGACGATGCTCGCCCACATGGAAAGCGACCTCGGTGGGCTCTCGGGCAAAGTGATCGCGGTATGGGGGGTCGCCTTCAAGCCACGCACCGACGACGTCCGCGAGGCACCAGCGCTCAAGCTGATGCAGGATCTCGTGGCGCGCGGCGCGTCGGTTCGAGCCACAGATCCTCAGGCCCTCGAAACCGGGCGCGAGCGACTGCAAGCCTTGGGCATTGCCGATAAGGTCACGCTGATTAAAGACGAATACCAAGCCTGTGAGGGGGCCGATGCGCTGGTGGTCGCTACCGAGTGGAACCAATATCGAAATCCCGACGTAGCTCGGCTCAAGCAGCTCATGCGCGGCCGGCACGTCTTCGACGGCAGGAATGCGCTGAGCCCAGAAGCCGTGGCAGACGGCGGCTTCGTCTACCGCGGCGTCGGCCGGCAGAAACTCGAGCGCTAGAAACCTAGGTCTTCACCTCGAGCCGGGCGATGCGCGCGCGCACGTCGCCCTCGAAACGCCGAATTGCGGCGCTCACGTACTCGCTCACGTCCCCAGTGGCCATGAGCGGAGTGAGGTCCATTGCGAAGACGAGGCCCGTATGGCTATCGCTGCGGTGGCTCTCGCTGTAAGTGGCGTGAGCCCGACGCCGCCCAAGGGTCGCGAGGTCGTAGCGCTTGCCACCGCTGATCTGGGAGTCGAAAACGCCGAGCAAAGCCGCCTGCAGGTGCTCCTGCCCGTCGATTGCCAGAGCGCATTTCTCGTCCTCGCCGAGCCAGTCGAGGTCTCGCCATACCTCGCAGCCGAGCAGGCGCCGCGGGCGTTCGCTCTCCGGTAGGTTGCGACACGCTGCCAGCACCGCCAGCCCCACCGCCACATGGGTGTCGTGCTTGTCCGCGAGGTTGTGCGTGTAGACGGTGTCGGGCTGGGTCAACGTCAGCACGCGAGTGAGGTCCTGGACGACCAACGCACGGGTGGGGCCGTCGACGGCTTTGACCTCGCGGCTCGAAAACCCGAGCTGAATCTGGGCTGAATACTCACCTAGGGCGGCGGCATGGCGCTGCTCGCGGCGGCGAACTTCGGCGAAGTCCGCGTCGCTCAACCCGGCATACGCGCCGCTTCGAACGCTGCCAGCGCCGTCGCTCACGACCACTCCGGTAAAGAAGCGATGTACTGCTCTGAAGCACGCGAGAATGCCCGGTGCCGCCAAGATTTCTAGGTCGTCCTGGTGCGCTCCAATCCCGAGCTCTGTCGTGCGCCCGAGCGCTGCCTCGACAGAAATGCCCGACGGAACGAAGACCTCAGCTTGGTTTCTCGAGAAAGTGATCACTGCGTTTTTCCACTCGGGTTCAGGCGCGGCAGGCTCGCCGCGGCAATGGCTTGGCCCACGCGACGCTTGGCTTCGTCGGGTACTCGCAGAAGGAGACGATCCGCGAGTTTGGGAGCCTCGGCGGCAATCACACGACGCGCGGCGTGAAGCATAGCGCTACCGCCGACTCCGCTGGTCACGCGACCGAGCAGCAGCACGTGCTTCAGAGCGTAGAACTCCGCGCAGCCGAGCACTGCGTAGCCGAGGTACACGCCCAGCGATTCGTAGACCGCCCGGGCACGTGCGTCCCCCTGTTGCATCAGCAGCTGCAATTCGCAGAGGCGCTCGGCCGGAGCGCGGCTTTCAAATCGAATACCAGCGCGCTCCGCCAGACGGGCCGCCGAATCTTGGGACAAGTACTGCGCGCCAGTGCCGCGATCGCCCGACCATTCGAGGTCAGTGACCGCCCCCTCGGCAATGTCGAGCGGAGCAAACGCTAGTTCGTTGAGGCCGCCGTGAATGCGCCGCGCCGCATCGACATAGCCAGCCGCGAGGCTCGTCCCGAGCGCCAACCCAAGCACGGGGCCATCTCCAATCTCGAGCGCGCCCGCGAGGGCGGCGACGTCTCCATCATTTGCGACCTCGAGCGGCACGCCGTACTTGGCGGCTAGATCGGGGAAGATGTTCTCGATGCGCGCCGCGAAATCTGCGGGCGCGACCTTGCGGAAGAGCGAGGCCACGCGCGTGCGATTTTCGAGAAAAATACCGGCTGAGCTCACACCGATTGCGTCGAGGCGCGGCAACCTTCTGAGCGCGGATTCGATCGAATCCTCGATCCCTGCCACATGGTACGCGGGGTCAGAATGTTGCTTTGGTTGCCACACGACCTCCGCGGAGAATACTTCGCGGCCATCGATCAGCGCGGCGACTTTGCGATCGCTACCGCCAGCGTCGAAGCCGATACGAAAACCGTCCCAATGCCCGCCGAGTGAGCGGGCGCTCTCGCGAGCTTCGGGGATTTGACTGGCAGAGACCGGCTCCACTACGAATCCCGCGTAGACCTGTTCGAAAAACTCCGCGTCGAAAGCGCGCTCGCCGCCCGCTGCAAACGTGTCTGCGAGGCTTTGCGTGAGCTGCTCGGGACCCGCGATCAGCACTCGCCGCGCTCCGCGTTGCCAGAGCAGGAACTTCAGCACGCGCTCCGCATACGCAAAGTTCAGTTCAGCTCGCGCGTGCGCGGCGGGGAACACGCGTGCGCGAAATACCGACACCTCGGCGTCGCTGCGCACCAGCGCGAACGTCAGCGGGGTGTCCGCCTCTCCGTGCTCCGCAGCACGGCGAAACAAGGAGAGGAGCTGCCAGAGGGGACGAAAGTCGGGGTCCAACGGCGGCAGCACTGCGGGCTCGGGCGACATTGTCGTGAACGCCGACTTTCGCTCAAGCTTCGTCCGAGCGCACCGTTCACGGAGGTGAATGCGAGCCATCAGCCCAACCAACGTGGCGCTCGGCGGGATCAGCCGCCAAATGGAGGCGTTCGATCGAGCCGCGGCAAATGTGGTCCAACAGACTACACAGGCCTCCACGAGCGACCCTGTGCAGATTTCGTCGGCCGCGCGTGGCGCCGGCGGGAGTTCCGACTCGGCACCCAGCGCCGGAGTCGAGGGCGCGATGGTGGATGTGCGCATTGCCAAGTACCTCACCGCGGCCAATGTCAAAGTCTTGCAGACGGCGAACGACCTCGAGAAGACCGTCGAAGACTTGGTGCGCTGAGTCGCCCAGGGTCCCTTGCGCCTCAAAGATCCAACAGAAATGTCGGAAGAGGCGTGCTCTCCGCTGACCGACTAGATCGGATCAAAGAAGCCCCCGATAGTTTTCCGTACTCGGGGACTTAAGTGGCGTTCGCGAAGGCCGTTGAGGGGGGCAATACGCGGTGGTCGATGCGCAAGAAGCGCCCTGGATTGCGGGCCGGGCGCGCTGAACAACGTTTGACGAGCTCGCACTCCGCAGCTTGCCTGTGACAGACTGAAAGCTGTGTGCGGCGGGGCCTGAGCGACGCACCGTCACCCATGCGGCTTTGCGATACGCGCAGTTCTCGACGATCCCGAGTGAGCAACTGGCGGCGCCGCGCGACGCGCGGTCTCAGCGTAGGTCTCGGCCTGCTTCTGTCACTGAGCCTAAGCTGCGGCGGCACGCCGAGGCGCAAGGGCGCAGGCTATCCGCGTCCGCCCGATCCGCGCGACAACGCGACGCGCTATCGGCTGCGTTTGCGCGAAAATGCGGTGGACCCGGGTGAGGCGTTTCGCTGCTTTGGAAGCTGCCAGGAGCAGCAAACTCCGAAGGGGTACCTCGACTGCCTTTCACGCTGTCCGGGCTTCGAGGTCACGCAACACGAATACTGCACCAAGGACGAGGTCCCCCCGGTGGCAGCGTGTTTCACCGTGCGCAAGATCAAGCGCACCCCCAAGCCCCCCGACGCGCTCGTCGTCATTGCTGTGATTGGCAGCTTCTTACTCGTCATTGGGGCGGAGTCGTTGTGCGCGACGGCCCACTCGCAATGTGGCTACTCTAGCTACCCGCCGCCGCGCTGATCCGCGCCGACAGGCGGCCCTACTTTCGAAACTTGCGGGGCGCGTTGCCAGCACGCTCGCGCCGCTCGCCGTCCTGATCATGGCGCTTCGCAGCAGGGGCGTGTGCCTTCACGTGCAGCGAGCGAGGAGCGGAGGGAGCGCGCGAATCGGCGGGCGCCACCGGCGGCCCCTGACCCGCAACCGGATCACGAGATAGCGGGCGCTTTTGCAGGACGACAATCTCGCGCGTCGCACGCCGCGCCGGATTGCGTGGAGCGACCGGTGCAGGCCCGCCTTGACGCGGTGCCGCTCGGCCTTGCGGGTGCTCAGCACCACCCTGCCGCCCGAAGCGGCTCTGATCGTGCTGGGGAGGACGCGCTTGTTGCGGCGCGGAGCGGTTCTGGCTCCGCTGTGGTGGACGCCCCTGCTGCGGCGCAGAGCGACCCTGACTCTGCTGCGGTGGACGCGCTTGCTGCGACAGAGGCCGATTCTGACTCTGCTGCGGCGAACGTCCGTGCTGCGCTGGACGCCCCTGCTGCGGCGCGGAGCGACCCTGACTCTGCTGCGGTGACGGACGGCCTTGCCGTGATCCGTTTCGATCCGCCGTTGAGAACCCATCCTGACGCGAACCGTTACGCTCGTGGTTACGCTCGTGATGGGGCGCCGGGCGCCCTCCCTGCGACCCGTGCCGCGCAGAGTTGTCGAACGCCACGGCGCGTCCGCTCGGCACGAAGTCCGGCGTGAGCTCGCGGCGCTGATACGCACGCCAAATCTCGCTGCCGTCGCGCGCATGCGCTTCTAGGCTGCGGTCGAGTGCGGCGAAGTGGTCGAGCACGTTGCGTGCGTCTCGCAAAAAGAAGCGCTCCGCGTTGCTGTTCTGCGACGCGTAAACCGCCTGGGGAAAGTCGATGATGGTGGCACCCGCTGCGCCCCACAACACGTTGTACGGCGATAGATCCCCGTGGATCACGTCGCAGCAAAGCATACGAACCAGCTGGGAACGCAGGTCCCGATAAATTGGCGCAGCTTGCTCGACCTCGAACGGCGTATCGATCAGTCGCGACGCGGGATGCGCATCCACGTCCAACACCAGCTCCATCAGCAGCACGCCGTCGAGGAACATCACTGGCGTCGGCACGCGCACGCCGGCCGCATGCAGCTTGAAGAGCGTGTTGGCCTCCGCCGACTTCCACGCCTCCTCGGCTGCTTCCTTGCCAAAGCGAGAGCCGCGGTCGATGGCGCGCTGGGAACGCGAGTTTCGCACGTTCCGACCTTCACGATACGTCGCGTTGTTCTTGAAACTGCGCTGGGCGTGATCCTTGTAGACCTTGGCGGCGATGACCCGGTCCGCTTGCCGCACCAGGAAGACGTCGGCTTCCTTGCCGCTCTTCAAGCGGCTGATGATCTCGCTGATGACGCCTTCTTGCAGAAGATTTTCGAGGGGAGTGCTCACGGAATGCCGGCGGACTCTCTCGCAACCGAGATCCCCAGGTCAAGCGTCACCGTCGCCCGGAGTTACCCCCACACTTGAATCCAAGCTCGCCATGTCACCCGGGGCGTCCCAACTCGCACAGGAACGCGGCGCTTCGAAACGCATCCGTCGTTGACCCAGGTTCCGCGTCATCACCCGGGGGCGCCTGATATTTCGATCATTCTTTGGGCGCCGCAACATTGAACCTGTCCATGCCTGGCACTCTCGAATCCTCGGTCGCGCGCCGGCGCGGCGCCTCACTCGTCACGGCGCTCGCCACGAGTTTCTGCGTCGCTGCCTGCACCCAGGCTTCGCCGCGCGCCGCGAGCGGCGCCAGGCAGCCGTCCCCTCGCTCGGCAGGCGCGGCGCTGCCAGGCGCCGCGAACCCAATCCAAGCCTGCCCTGACATTCGAACCAACAGCGCCTCCGCGAGCCTCACCGACTTTGAACGCCCCGAGGCGGCAACGCCCTGGTTCTCCTACGCCGACGGCACAGCGGGAGGCCTCTTCCACCGAGAAGTCACGCTCGAAGCTGGCGAGCGCGTGCTGCACATCATCTCCGAGGGGTTTCACGACTGGGGGTCTGGGATCGGCGTGCGGCTCGGAACCCTAACGACAGCACGACGCTCCTGCGCGTTCGACGCCTCGGGCTACTCGGGGATTCGCTTCCGAGCGCGAGGCTCCGGCTCTCTGCGCGTGGCGATTGCGACAAAAGCTCTGACTCCGACTGAGGAAGGCGGAGGCTGCGCGCTCGGGCGCGGCTGCTACGACTGGCCGGGCGCCGACGTTCCCGTGAGTTCTGCCTGGGCGACGCATGAGCTCCACTTCTGTGAGCTCAGTCCCGTGGGTTGGGGCAACGCGAGTGCGACGATCGACCCGCGGGCGCTCTATGCCCTTCACTTTCGATTCGCCGAGGGTCAAGCGCACGAAGTTTGGCTGGATGACCTCGAGTGGATTCGAAGCGACACCGTCAACCACGGCGAGCCCTGCGGACCCGTGTGCCCGCTAACCGCGGCACCGCGCGACGCGACCCTGGCCCCCGCGCAAATCTCCGCGGAGCATGCTGCCGCGGGTCTCACCGTGCACACCTTCGACCAAGCCACGAAGCGCTGTGGGCCGCTCACCCGCCGCTATTTGAGCTATTTGCCACGGAGCTTTCGGGCGAAGTCGTCCGCACCGGTCGTCATCGCGTTGCATGGCCACGGCGCCAGCGCCGAGGCTTTTCGCGATTTCCAAACGCACGCGCGCTTCGAAGCACTGAGCGAGCGCGACGGCTTCATCGTCGTGTACGCCAACGCCGCGCCGGGCGCCGCGACGTCCCCGCGCCTGCCGAACTCTGGGGCGTGGCGCCAAGACCCTTCGTCGCTCGAAGAAGTCGACGACCTTGGCTACCTGGAAGCCGTGCGCAGTGATCTTCAAAAGCGCGAAGTCATCGACGGCACGAACCAAGTCTTCCTTGTCGGGCAATCGAACGGCGGCGGCATGGTGCTCGAAGCCGCGCGCTCGAATCCGGGGCGATTTGCTGGTTTTGCAGCACTCATGCCGTATGCAGGGCGGTCCCCAGCTCCACCAACTCCAGCAAGCCCAGTGGGGCTAACCCGCGTTCTCTTCGTCTATAGCGAGGCCGACCCAGGGCTCCCCGCTGGCTACTCCGGAACGCTGCGCGCACTCGCCGAGGCTTGGGCCCGCGTGTTGGGAGTACCCGAGGCGGTCGTAGCGGCGCCCATCCGCACACCCCTACCCGACCCCGTCGACGAGGGCGCGGGCTACACTGGGCCACTCGCCATCCTGCGTGCAACGCGGCAAAGCCGCGGTGAGCGGCTCGACTTTGCCGCGGAGCGCGGTTCGCTGCAGGCGCCCGCGGTGCGCCTCATAGTTTTCGACCACGCGGGCCACTTTTGGCCGAATCCTCTGCAAGATACCGCGGCGTTCGCGCTGGAGAAGTGGGGGCTTCGCAATCAAGACATCGACGCGACCGACGCGGTTTGGGACTTTTTCCGCGAGGTCGCCAAGCTCTAGGTCGAGGTTCTGGGCTCGCCTCGCTTTTGGTCCGCAACTGCTCGCACGCGCGACCGAGTAGCGGCCATGAACAGGCCAAGCCCGCACCTGCCCCGCGCCGAACCGGATGGGCCCGAAGTGCTCGAACGCTTCCACGCCGAGCTTGGAAGCGTGAAGCCCATGGTTCGCAGACTCTGGTGGTTGCTGCGCGGCGTCGTAGAGGCTGACGACCTGGCGAGCGCGGGGCGCGAAGGTCTGTTGGAGGCGGCGCGACGCTATGACGTTGGTCGTGGCGTGCCGTTTCGCGCCTACGCGCAGTTTCGCGTTCGCGGCGCAATGCTCGATGCGGCTCGTCGCCTGGGAGGCATCCCACGCCGCTCGTGGGAGAGAAGGGAAGAGAGAGCTCCACTGCAACTCAGAGAGTCCGCGAGGCCGCGCATCCTCACGCGCGTCTTCGTCCCCTACCTAGACAGCGAACCGGAGGAGCCCGACGACGATGTCGCCGTTACCGCGACCATGCTTTCGGCGGCCAACCAGAAGCTCTCCGCCGCGATGTCGGACGAGGTTTCCGAGACCCCGGAGCAGCTTTTCTGCCGGGCCGAGCTGCTGTCGCGCGTAGCGCACATTCTCGCGGAGGTACCGGGCAGAGAAAGTGAGGTGTTGGAGCGGCACTACTTCCAAGGTCACGCACTCGACAGCATCGCCTCGAGCTGGAGTGTGAATAAGTCCTCGGTGAGCCGGATCCACAAGCGCGCTCTCGGACGCCTTTCTCGCCGTCTGCGGCGCAGCACCTGAGCCCAGGGGGGAACCGGTTGCCGAGGCCGAATGACAGTGGTAGTGGAACCGCATGCGGGCGTTTGCTTGGCGATGGCTTCTAGTCTCGGGCCTGA
>JAEUAF010000371.1 GCA_019695485.1 Sorangium sp. | reverse complement strand
CCCCTTCAATGAACGCTGCCACCGCCTTCTCCCTCGTGACCTGCGGCATCGAAGTGGTCATTGGAGCGCTGGCGCTGGCATTCGCGGCAGCACCCGGCTGGCGCTACTTCAGAATATTTGCGTTGGTCGCCTTTTCGGGGGCGGTGTACAGCGCGGGCGACGCGTTCTTCTCACACGGCGCGGCGCCGACGGCGGTTCTGCCGTGGGTCGCTCGCGTAAACTTCGCGGCGGCCTTCGTGTACTGCGCCGCGTGGATTGCTTACGTGCGCTACCAGTACGACGACGCGCTGCGCCAGATCGACCGCTGGGTCATTCGCGCGCTCACGGCGCTCGCGCTCATCACGCTCGTCCCTCGATTTGTGGTCCGTGACGACGTCATTGAGCAGACTGTGAGTTGGGCAGGGGTCACCTACCACATCCCACCCACCAGCGATTTGGGGAGCCTGGTCGTGCTCGCGTTCCCAGCCTCTCTCGTGCTGCCCGTCGTCGGCTACTGGCAAAAGGCCCGCAAGCGCGCCCCTGGCGCCAAGACACACCTGCTCGGCTTCTCGGTTTTTTACATCACGGGCATCAACGAGGTGCTGGTCTCGCTCGGGTTGTTCGACAACCTGTACTTCGTGGATCTCGGGCTGCTGGCCGTCGTCTTGTCGGTGTCTGCGGACTTCACCTATCGAGTCACGGCTGACGCTCGGCGCCTGCAGGCTCTGTCCACGGAGCTCTCGCGGCAAGTCGAGGAGCGCACGCGGGAGCTCACTGAAACGCGAGACAACCTCGTCCGGGCGGAACGGCTCGCGGCTCTCGGTCGCCTGAGTGCCAGCATTGGTCACGAGATCAACAACCCGCTCTCTTACGTGATCGGTAACCTCGAATACATCTCGAACGAACTCGGTAAGGGTCAGGCCAGCGCGGCCGTGGTGGAAGCGCTGCGCGACGCCGCGAACGGTGCCGATCGCATTCGCCGTATCGTGCATGAGTTGCGGGCCTTCGTGCGCGGCTCCGATCGGGATCGGCGCGAGCCAGTCGATCTGCGCGAGGTGCTCGACGCATCAGTCAAGCTGGTGTGGGGTGAGCTGCGTCACCGCGCAGAGCTCGAGCGGGACCTCACGCCGCTGCCAAAGCTCTTCGCCGACCCGATCCGGCTCACGCAGGTCTTCGTCAATGTCCTGATGAACGCGGTGCAAGCGATTCCAGAAGAACGCGCTGGCGGCCCCGGTGCGGTGATTCGCATTCGCACGGCGCTCTTGGGGGAGGACCTGGCGGCGGTCGAGATCACGGACACCGGGGTTGGGATCTCGGCGAGCGACCGGCCTCGCCTGTTCGAGCCTTTCTTTTCCACCAAGCCCCAAGACAAAGGTACTGGTCTCGGCCTTTTCGTGTCGCTCGGGATCGTCAGCGCGCTCGGGGGTCGCATCGACGTCGAGAGTGAGCCAGGGAAGGGAACACTGGTTCGCGTGGTGCTCCCCATCCCGAAGGGGGCGTTGCTGCCGCTCGAGCGCGTGTCGTCGTTGCCGCCGCCCTCCATCAAGAATCAGCGTCTGCTCGTGGTAGACGACGACGTGCTGGTCGCGCGCACGCTGGCGCGTCTCTTGAGTGCCCACCGCGTCGATGTGGTCACCAGCGGGCGGGAAGCGTTGAAGCGTCTATCCGAACACGGCGCGGAGTTCGACCTGGTGCTGTGCGATCTGATGATGCCGGATATAACGGGGATGGACGTATACGAGGAGGTGGAGCGACTGCAGCCGAGCTTGGCGGCGCGCTTCGTCTTCATCAGCGGGGGCGGCGTGACCGAGCGCTCGCGGAAGTTTCTGGAGCTCCACGCGGAGCGTGTCCTGCCGAAACCGATTGATAGCCGGCAACTATCGCGCTTCCTCGCCAAGCGCGCACGCGCCGTAGCGAACCCGGAACTTACGGTGGCTGCAAATGAAAGTTAGAAAGCGGCGTTCTCAGACCTTGGTAAGCTGCCCGTTTTGCGGGGAGGCCGAGGAGATCTACGTGGATTTGGGCGGTGGCACTGCGCAGGAGTACGTGGAGGATTGCCCGGTGTGCTGCCGGCCTCGCACGGTGCACGTCGAACCCGTCGAGTCCGACGACGGCGAAGTGCGCGTGTGGCTGGAGCGCGCTGACTGAGCCAGCGCTGTTGGCCTCGCTTGGCGGACTCAGCAGGCCGCGACGAAGGCTGCGACGATCTTCGGCAATTCGTCCAGCGTGTCGAGGAGCACATCGGGTTCGCTAGCCAGCAAGCGCTCGATCGGCTGGATACCGTCGCGCACTCCGACCGTGCGCGCTCCGGCGGCTTTGCCGGACAGCACGTCTTGCGCGCCGTCGCCTACCATCACGAGCTCCGCAGGTGACACGGCCAAGCGCTCGGCGATGTGTCGAAGCGGGAGAGGGTCTGGCTTCGTGAGCGGCAAATCTCCACCTGCGACTACGACGCGGAACCTGTCTGCGATGCCGAGCGCTGAAAGCACGCGCTCCGTGGTGACGCGCGGCTTGTTCGTGCAAATGGCGAGCGGAAGCTCCGAGAGTTCGTCGAGGGCGTGCATCGCACCGCGACAAAAGCGGGTGTGGACGACAGGATGCGCCGAGTAAAACTCGATGAAGCTCCGATAGAGATCATCAAGCCGCGGGTCTTGGAGGGCGAGCCCAGCCGAGCGCGACAGGAGCGGGCGCGCGCCGTCTCCCACGTAAGTCAGCAGCGTGGCTGCGGGCAGCAGCGGGAAGCCGTGCTCCCCGAGCGCGTGCAGGGTGGCGGCGGCAATATCCCCGCGAGAGTCGATCAGCGTCCCATCGAGGTCGAAAACGACGGCCCGCGCAGCTCGCTTGGGTTCCGCGCTCACGCGGCCGAGCCTCGATTGCGGAACACCGCGCGGCCGACGAAGAACGGCCCCATTTGCTCCATGAACTCCGCCGTCTGTCGGGTCGCGCGCATGGCTTGAACCACGTGCGACAAGGGATGAAGCTTCTCGCCGATCAAGCCAATGACGAAGTCGTTGTCGTGCTGGTCGAGCCCGTGGCAGGCGAGGCGTACGTCGTGGGCGAGGTCCGCTTCGCCGTAAGAGCGGCCAATCGAACCGTGCTCGCGCATGATTCCGCCCTTTTCGCGCGCATCGAGCCGTTCGAAGCCGCCCTTGCGGCGCAGGGGATACCAAATCGCCCAGGGCCAGGCGGCGTTGAGCACGGTTTCCTGAGGGCGCTTCAGCAACCAATACTCGAGATCCTGCTCGAAACCGCTCGAGTAGGTGCGCCCGAGCATGCTGAGCTCCGGCCGGACGCTGAGGCCGCGTGCGGTTTGCGCCTCGAGCGCTGGCCGCACCTTGAGCACGAAATCCTCCGGGCTTTCGCTGAACGTGAGCAGGGCGAAGCCACGCGGATGATTCACGTCTTCGTAGATGACCGCCGACAGGTTGGCCGCCCTCAGAGCGGCGCCGAGGCTCTCGGTCATCGCAGCGAGCCCTGCTTGCGGTGAGCACTCGAAGCCAATCAGCTGCATGAATAGTCGCCGATCGAGAGTGATCGCTTGTCCCGTTTTGTCGTGACCGCGTTCGCGGACATCGACAGGCGCAGATTCGTGCGGAGGATGAGTCATCGCGGTTCGGGAGGGTTATCACGGACGCCCCCACGGGTCTCCTCTGATGGGCAGAAAGCGCGCCCCGGGCCTTGCGTTCTTGGATTCTTTGATAGACTCCGCCGGCTGTGCCGAGACCCTCTTACCCCCCACCTGTCGATCCGGGCCTTTCCGCCGGCGTTTCCGCGCTGGCTCATCCGGTCCCGGCCGGCATGCGCGACCTACTGCCGCCCGAGGCCTGGCGCCACGCGGATCTGGGGCGCCGGATCGTGCGCTCGTTCGAGCTCTCCGGGTACGAGCTCGTGGTGGTCCCCCTGTTCGAGTTCGCGGATGTCGTCGAGCGCGGGCTCGGCGGGCTCGAGTCGCACGAGGTGTTGCGCTTCGTCGAGCCGGAGAGCGGCGCGGTGGTTTCACTACGCCCTGACATGACGCCGCAGGTCGCTCGCTTGGTGGCGACGCGCTTGGCGGCGCTCCCGTCACCCGCAAGGCTTTGCTACCAGGGTTCGGTGCTGCGTCGGCGGCAGGAACGTGCCAGACGCCATCGGCAGATCCCACAGGCCGGCATCGAGCTCATTGGGTGCGACGGTCCCGATGGCGATCTCGAAGTGCTTAACGTTGCCGTCTCAGCTCTCCGCGCGAGCGGCCTCAACGACTTCGTGATCGATCTCGGGCATGGTCGCATCGCAGCGGCACTGGTCGAACCCATCCCCGCCGACCGCGCTCGCGAGATCCTCGACGCGCTCGAGGTGAAGGACGAAACGGAAGTCGTGCGTCGGGCCGAACGAGCGGGGCTCAGCACGGCATCGCTCGCCGCCCTCGCGGAGCTACCCGGGCTCCACGGCGGCGCGGAAGTCTGGCCCAAGGCTGAGCGCGCGCTGGGCGGCACCAGCGCCGAGCCTGCGCTGCGCGAGCTCAAGCGTCTCTGGGAGGGCGCCCGTGCAGCAGAGCTCGCGCCTTCGATCTTGGTCGATCTCGGGGAGACTCGGGATTTTGCGTACTACACGGGCGCACTCTTCCAAATCCATGCCGAGGGTCCGGGCCGACCACTCGGCGCGGGAGGGCGCTACGACGGCCTCTTGGACCGCTTTGGTGCGCCTCGGCCTGCGGTCGGCTTTGCGTTCGGGCTGGATGACGTGGCCTGGGCCCTCGAGCGGGCCGGCCTCGGCGCCGCGCCGCCGGCTCGGCTCTTGCTCGCGCCGGGAACGGAAGCCTTGGCGCCTCTTCTGCGAAACGCGGGAATTGCTGCCGCCCCCGCTCCGTCGCGAGAAGTCCTCGACTACGCGCGAGCGTGGCGCTATTCGCACGTGCTCGAAGCGCTTGGCGGCGAGTTTTCCCTCGTCGAATCCGAAAGCCAGCGCCGCGAGCCGCTGCCGGCAGAGCCGTCCGCGCTGATTTCCACGCTTTCGACCCGACTCCGTGCGAGTGCGGGCGGTTCCTGAAAGGACAATGCATGTCGGCCGTAGTGATCGTCGGGGCCCAGTGGGGCGACGAAGGTAACGGCAAAATCGTCGATATTTACACAGAGTTTGCCGACGTCGTCGTCCGCTATGCGGGCGGACCGAACGCCGGACACACGCTGGTGGTTGGAGACGAGAAGATCGTGGTGCGCTTGCTGCCGAGCGGCATCCTGCGTCGCGGGACGCGCTGCGTCTTGGGGCAGGGGATGGTCGTCGATCCGGGCGTTCTCATCGACGAGATCGATGGGCTCGTGAAGCGCGGGCACACGGACGTGGAGCAGCGCCTCGTGCTCAGTGATCGCGCGCACCTGATCTTGCCGTATCACATTCAGGTCGACACGCTGCGCGAAGCCTCTGCCGACACGCGCGCCATCGGGACTACCAAGAAAGGGATCGGGCCCGCCTACGAGGACAAGGCGCGACGCACCGGGGTTCGCACCGGCGAACTGCGCGATCTGGCCCGCCTCAAAACGCGTATCGAAGCCGCGCTCGACGCCTGGGCCCCGACCATCCGCGCGCTCGGCGGCGAGATGCCGAGCCTGTCGGAGATTTTGGACTCGCTCGCGCAGTCGGCGACGCGCCTCGTGCCGCTCCTGGGCGACACGTCGTCGCTCGTGGATGGCGCCATTCGGCGGCGGCAAAAGGTGATGCTCGAGGGCGCCCAGGGCACCTTGCTCGATCTCGATCATGGCACCTACCCGTTCGTCACTTCGAGCTCTGCGGTGGCCGGGGGCGCGGCGATTGGCTCAGGCATCGGGCCAAATCGCATCGATACCGTGCTCGGCATCACCAAGGCGTACACCACGCGCGTCGGTGCCGGGCCGTTCCCGACCGAGCTCGACGACGCGGATGGGCAACACTTGCGCAAGGTCGGCGTGGAGTTTGGCTCGGTCACGGGTCGACCGCGGCGCACGGGTTGGCTCGACTTGCCTGCGCTGCGCTACGCCGCGCGCGTGAACGGGCTCGACGCTTTGGCCCTCACCAAGCTCGACGTCTTGACCGGCATGTCCCGCATCAAAGTGTGCGTGGCTTACGACACGCCACGCGGTCGCGTCACGGATCTGCCGATCGACGAGCTCGACAACCTCGAGCACCCGCCCGTACCCGTCTACGAAGAGCTCGGCGGCTGGACCGAGCGCATCGAAGGCGCGCGCGTGCTCGACGACCTGCCGCGCGCCGCTCGCGCCTACGTTCGCTTTATCGAGGAACAGAGCCAAGTGCCGCTCTACCTCGTGAGCGTGGGACCGCGGCGCGGCGAAACCATCGTGCTCCACAACCCATTCGTCGGGCGCGCCGCCGCGCCCTAAGGGCCAAGGAAAAGCGCCCCGGGCGCGCTTCAGGCCCGGGGGCGCCTTGGGTCGCGCCGACGTTTCACCCGCATGCTAGCCTGCAGGGGTGATCGCGCGGCTGTTGGTGCAAGCTTGGTTGCTCGGGGCGCCGGCGGCAGCGAGCGATGTCTCGTCTCTGCGAACTTTTGCGGTGGCGAGTCCGAGGCCTGCGCTGTGCCGGCCTGCTCGACAGATCGAGGAGAGCCAGCTCTGGACGCGGACGCGCGGCGGCGTGGCGGAGCGCTACTGCGCGTTGCTCGGCTTCGGCTACGCGCGCCTCACGAGCGCACCCAAAGAAGCGTTAGACTTCGCCGAAGCGGCGTCAGCCCTGTACCCGGAGCAGCCCGAGCCCACGGTGCTGGCCGGACGCGCTCGCCTTCGCATGGGGGAATGGGAGCCCGCCTTCGCCGCGCTGTCGGCGGCGGTCGGCGCAAAGTCGCGTCCGCTTGGTGACGTGGCGGCGCTGCGCGAATTCGGGATTCTGGCGCAGCTCACTTCGCACCTCACCGCGGCGGCGGAGGCCTACCGCTCGCTCGTGCCGCGCGTGGCGTTCACCGAGGATCCGACGCTGATCCGCGTCTCGGTGATCGAGGCCGCCGCAGTGCTCGCGTTGAACGGCGCCGCGGGCTTGGCCGATGCGAGCCTGTACCTCACTGATGCGCGCCGCCAGCCGCCGGTGCCGGGTCTCGACGACTTGGCGACGGCGTTTCTTGCGTTGTGCCTCGACCGCGCGGGCAGCAGCGATCAAGCCCAGGTGCTGATCCGCGCGACCGACCTCGGCTGGGGCCTCGAACGGTTCTTGACGCGTCGTGAGCGCGCTCGACTTGGCAATGGGCCCGAAGCCGCAGGCGCAGGGACGCTTCCCGTCGAATTTTTCGAACGCGCGCCGGTGCTCGTCGATGGCGAGCTGCACGCCGCGATTGCCTACGCGGCGTTTGGTCGCGATCCCCGCCTCGCGCGCGCGCACCTCCAGGCGTACCTGCAAACGCCAGGGGGAAAGGGGCCCTTCAAAGCTTGGGCGGAACACCTCCTTGCGACCTTGCCCCGCTCCGGGCCCCGATGAAGCAGTTCGCCGCGGCAGTGCTGCTCGGGCTCGCGGGGCTTGTCGCGCGAGAGCTGCGCGCCGAGCCAACGATCTGGGAACAGGCACGCGAGCCTCGTGCCCTGCGCGTGGAGCGTGCGCTGACCCGCATGGAGCGCGTGCTCGACGGCGTGTCCCAAGCCGACGGCGATCCCGACATGATGCAGGACTTCCGCCTGGGGACACTGGCCGTCGCAGAAATGACCGGCGCGCGCGAGCTCGCGGATCCGCGCCTACTGGTCCTGCTTGCCCAGGCCTTGCTTGGCGCGGAGCTCGAGCGGGAGGTCGAGGCCGACGGCCTGCTCGACCGCGCCCTTTCCGGGATTGCCCCCGGTGACGGCTGGCTCGAAGCCGAGATTCGCGTGCTACGCGCCTCCGCTGCGCGCAGAGATCCGACGCTCGCACTCGAGGCCGCGACGCAAGCGCTCGACTGGGCCTGGGA
>JAEUAF010000294.1 GCA_019695485.1 Sorangium sp. | reverse complement strand
AGGCACGAGTTCGATCAGCGGTGGCCGCGGCTCGAGCGGCGGCAGCTCAGCGAGCGCGGGTGCCGCTGCGCAGAGCGCTGGCGCTTCGACAGGGGGCGCGCCGAATTCGGCGGTTGGCGGCGCGAGTGGTGGCCTGGGCGCGAACGGGACAGGTGGTGCCAACGCGAATGCTGGCGCGAACGTGGGAGGAGCGAGCGCGAACACGGGAGGCGTGAATACGAATACCGGAGGGAGCGCCGGCGCGGCTACGGGCGCGAAAGGCGGCGCAGCCGCAGGCGGCACCGTGAATGGCGCAGGCGGCGCGAGTATTGGCGGCAACGCGAGCGGCGGAGCGAGCACGAGCGGCGGAGCGAGCACGGGCGGCGGAAACACGGGGGCCGCCGGTAGCGCAGGGATGGGCGCGGCGGGTGCGACAGCGGCAGCCGTGCGCTTCGTCGGGCGCGTCGACCGCAGTGATGCGGCGGGTGTGCGTTTCGCCTGGTCCGGCTCGGGCGTCGTGGCGCGCTTCAGCGGCACGTCGGTCAGCGCAAAGCTCAGCAGTGGGCAATTCACGGTGCTCGTCGACGGCGCGCTGCGCCCTACTTTGGTGGCATCCGGCGCCATGGCGTCGCTCGCGACCGGGCTCGCCGCGGGCACCCACACCGTCGAGCTTTACCGACGCACCGAGGCGAACCAGGGCGAGACGCAATTTCTCGGCTTCGACTTCGGTGGCGGCAGTTTGCTGGCCGCGCCCGCCGCGCCGACGCGCCACCTCGAGATCGTCGGCGATTCGATCACGTGTGGTTACGGTGACGAAGGTGCCGATATGAATTGCGGCTTCACTCCTGAGACCGAAAACCACTACCTCACCTACGCTGCCATCGCGGCCCGCAACCTGAACGCCGAGCTTCACACCATCGCCTGGTCCGGCAAAGGTGTGGTGTGCAATTATGGAGATGACGCGCAAAGCTGTGTCGATCCGCTGCCGGTCTACTACGAGCGCGCGCTGCCTGAGCGAGCGACGAGTAGCTGGGACTTTACGAGCTTCCAGGCCGACGCCGTGATCATCAATCTCGGTACGAACGACGTCAGCACCGCTCAGGATCCGACTCAGGCAGACTTCGAGAGCGCGTACAAAGCGCTGGTTCAGCGCATCCGCAGCAAGCATCCGAACGCCTACATTCTGCCGACGATCGGCCCCTTGCTGAGCGGCTCTGATCTCAGCACCATCCGCGGCTACTTGACCGACGTGGTCAAGGCACTGAACGACGCCGGCGATCCCAAGATCAAGACCTTCGAGCTGGCACCGGTCGACAGCGCCGACGGCTACGGCTGTGACTGGCACCCGAGCCTGGCCACCCATCGCAAGATGGCCGATCAACTGAGCACGGTGCTGAAGTCGACGCTGGGCTGGTGAAGCCCGAATCAGCTCGGCGCGTTCAAAGCCTATGTGGAGGGTGGCTGATGGCGTCGCGCGTGTTGGTGGCCGTGCGCGTCAAGGTGTCCCCGGAGCGCGGTTTCAGTTGCGCTATGCGGAGTGGTGGCGAGAGCTATTGGCGTCGCTCGCGGGGCGGGTCGAAGCGAGCTGAGGGGCCGCGCGAGAACTCGCGTCGGCTGGTGCTTTTCGCGTGAGCCTTACTCAATTCGAGCTTCGACGTGGGCCATCTCGACAATCTCGATGTTGCCGATGAAGCTATCGACTCGCGCACCATCAGCGGCAGTTTGTTGGCTGGCGAGCGCGCGCAGAAAATAGGGCGGTACTGCGCGGAACAGCAAACGCAAGCTCACACGAGCCGGACGCGAGCCAGCTGGCACCGGCAAGTCGTAGTCGAACCGCCGAGTTTCTCCTGGAATCAGCGGAGAGATGTGACTTCCGTCTGCGGGGCGAACGCGCGCGACGGCACCGCTCGTGAGGTGCTGCACGACCACCTCGTCGGCGCCCTCGGCGGCCACCAAGACTGGCTCGCCGCGCGCGTCGCGCTTGGGCACGCCGCCCGAGGCGCCCGCCACTTCCACCCGATCGAGCAGGCGTTGCTGAAAGTTGACGAGCGCGCGGTCGGCATCCGTGCAGCCTTTGGCAAAGCCTTTCAGGGCACGGCCTGGCTGCAAGACCTCATTGTCACACAGATCGTCGCTGGCATCCGCCAGAGCTCCGGAGCTTGCCAAGGCGCGACCGCTCGCGTCGAAGATCTCGAGGGCGAGCCACATTTGCCGGACGAAGGCGAAGCCGCCCGGGAGGTTGTGTCCCGCGCCGATATTCTGAACGGTGGCGCCGAGCTGAACGCGCCCTGCACCGCTGCGAACGCTGCCCGCCACGAAGTTCAGTCGCGCCGCGCTGGCGAGTAGTGCTACGCGCTCGCCCTTGGTCAAGTCACGCAGTCGCGTGTCATCGATGGGATAGTCGGGACCCACGAAGCGATGGCTACGCATTTTGCGGGGCGGCGCGTCTTGATCTTGCTCGAATGGCACGAGCGCTGCGTCGGCGGCACGGTCGCCGGCGCCGACCGGCATATGACAATCCACACAGCTGCTGCCACCGCCCGCGGCGCGGTAGCTTTCCCACTCGGAAAACAGGTTCTGTAACACCAAGTCAGGGCCCTTTTCGATCTTGCCGTCCCCGTTGCGATCGAAGACCACCGAGTGGCAGTTTTGACAGAGCTTCTCCGGCGCCGCGAAGGCTGCCGCGCGTTCGCTGCGGTGAAATGCGTTACCAACCGGTTCGTCGTAAGGGCCGAAGTAGCTACGCCCCGGTTGGATGTGGTCGGCAAAGGCGTCGAGCGCGGCGCTTCCTGTTTGCGACGGGCCGTCGAAGGCGTGACACGCGAGGCAGCCGATGCCTTCGCTGCTGAGCTCGGCGGCGCCAAGACTCGGCGCGGGTAAGGGCAAGGTGGCTTGTTTGGAGAGGCGCGCGGCGAGCGGTCCGTGGCAGTTCACGCAGACGTACTTGGGGTCGGGAGCGGCTGCCGCTGCGAGCGTGGTACGCGCGGCGAGGTTGGTCTGAGCTCGCATGATGGGCGAACTCAGCGCATGGGCGTGCATCGAGCCCCGCCATTCCTCCACGATCCTCTGATGGCAGCGGCTACACCTAGCGGAGGGCTCGAAGGCGAGCCCAGCGCCCGACTGCGTACTATGAAAGAGCTTCTCCGGCACGTCGTAAGCGGTCAGCACATGTAGTGGCAGGAGCGCCACGAACAATAAGCTCACCGGTACGTGCAACACGCGCGGGCCCTGCAATCGAGCCAGAAACTGAGTTTGCCCGCGTGCCCGCGCGAGCGCGGCGTGACGCTCGCTCGCGAGCCGCGCAACCTCGGCGAAGATGGCGCTTTCCTGAGGGCCGAGCTCCGCAGCGGCGCGCCCGGCTTCGGCAGCGTCCACACGTGTCGTCAGCACGCGCTCGACCAACGCTTGCAGCCGCGCGGAGCGCCCGGCGGCAAGCTTGAAAACCTCGACCTCTTGGGCGCGGGCGCGCAACAAGCTCTCGCTCGCCGCGTAGTTGCCCACACTGCGCGCGGCTTGGCTGGGCACCCTTCCGTACACGATGCGCCAAAAGGTTCCGCCGAGCGCGCTTACGACGAGCAGCGCAAGCACGACCTTGCCGAGCGAGGGCTGCAAGCTGAAGCTGCCGTAGCCCGCGTGAACGCAAGCGAAGATCAAAGAAAGCGTGCCGAGCGTGACGTGCGACCAGAGCCACATCGCCAGTGTGCCGCGAGCGAGCGGCAGCGATTCCTGCAGTGAGCGCCGACGTAGCGAGTAGAAGAGGGTGAGCAGCGCGGCGCTCGCTGCGAGCACCCCGAGCAGTGTGCCGAGCGGGGTGTAGCCTCGCAAAATTGCGGGGAACAGCTCGAAATCGCGCAAGAGTCCGAGATCGATCGCCCCGCCCAGGGCGATCACGCCCAGCGCTGGCACGAGCCCGAATGCCAGCCACACCACGCCGCGCTCCAAGAAGGCACGCTTGCGGGCCAGCCGCGCTGCCCTCACGAATCCGCCTCACCGCTCAGCGCGACCTGCGGATTGACGCGAAATGCGGCGGCCGTTGGGCACGCCGTCACGCAAGCGTAGTCCGCATGTGCCGCGCACAAGTCACACTTGACGGCGACGCGCTCGACGCTTGGATCGAGCGCGCGAAGAGCCTGTTCGCGACGCGCGGGTCCAGCCAGGAAGTCGCGCAACGCCGGCCAGAAACCGACCGGTTCCGGCTCGGTCGCGTGCATGCTGATGCTACCGTAGGGACAGCGCTCGGCGCAGGCGCCGCAACCGATGCAGTTGTCGGAGACGATCTGAATCTCCCCGCTCGGCAGGCGCATGATGCCGTTGACGCTACATAGTAGGCACGCAGGATCTTCACAATGACGGCACGCGCTCGGGAACAGGTAGTTGCCGATCTGAATGCCGCGTAGCTGCAGTCGGCTGTTGCCGTGGCGTCGCTCGCAGGCGTCGATGCAGTTGCTGCAGCCCGTGCAGCGCGTTTGGTCGATGACCAGCACTTCGCGGCCCGTGGCGATTCCGCGTTCGACGAGGAACGCGGCTTCGAGAGGCGCGCGCTCCCCTGTTAGGCTGGGGTCCGATGCCCCTGAGTTCGAACCCGGTGCGATACTCGAAAAATGGCTGGATTTCCGCAGTGGGCCGACGCCGACGTTGGCCGCGCGCAAGAGCCGCTCGGCTTCCACCGCGGCCGCGGTGAGCGTGGCGAGCGCGGTGGGGTAGCGAGCGAGCACTCGCGCGAGCAGAGCCCCCGGTACCCGAATCACCTCCGCGCGGCTGACCGCGAACACGCTGTATTGGTGCACGCTTTCGCGCTGCAAGAGGCCTAGGATGCCGAAGGTGTTGCCCTCGCGAAAGTAGGTGAGCACGCGCTCGCCCCAGGCGTCGCTCTGCACGGCGCGGAGGAAACCGCTACGCACGATGTAGAAATCCCGCGTCGCAGCGCCCTTCTCGAGCAGCGCTTGCCCGCTCGACAAGAGCTCGAGCTTGGCTTCCTGAAACAGCTCGGAGAGGGCGAGGTCGGGCAGCGCGCCGAGCGCACCAGGGCTTTTGGCGTAGGTCCAGAGCGCGCGCCGAGCGTATAGGGCTTCTAGCGTTTGACGGACGCTCGGCGCTTCCGAGAGCAGCCGCAGCACGGCCGCCTTGGGCGCCTCGAGCACCATGCTCTGCTCTTTGGCCACCACCCCGAACGGCTCCGGCGCGTCGCCGAGCACGCCCATTTCTCCGAAGAATGAGCCAGCTCCGAGCGTCAAGAGGTGCAGCGCCTCGCCGCGCGGTCCACGCGAGACTTGGTCGAGCGCGCCGCGCAGCACGATGCACAGGCGCTCGTGGAACTCGCCCTCTTCGCACAACACCTCGCCAGGAACTAGCAAGCGCAACGTGCTTTTTTGTACCAGCCGCCGCAGCGATTGGGCGCTCCCGGCTCGAAACAGCTCGAGCTTCTCGAGTTCAGCGCCGAGCGCGTTGCGGCGGATGCCCGACGGGAACGTGACCGTCGGCGTCGTCAAAAGCAGCTCAGAGTCCTCCAAGCTGTCTTCGACTTTGAGCTTGTTGTAGAGCACCATTTCGGCGCGGCTGAGATCTGCGGGGCAAGCCGGGATGCACTGTCCGCACTGAGTGCATGCAGACACGAAGCCCGCCACGTTTTGGGCGCTGATGACGGGCAAATGCAACGCTCGATTCAGCTCGCCGATAGTGACGCTCTTGGCCTCCGGAATCGGGCAAGCCAAAAGACAGTCGTTGCAGCCGATGCAAGCCAGCGCCTGCGCCTCGACCCGTCGGGCCAGATCCGTTTCGTAAGCATTCAACGGTTCAGCGGAAGGCGCGCCGATGGTCACGTTTCCTCGAAGCGCAACAGGTTGTTGCCGCCGACGAGCAGCATATCGCCATGCTCGAGGGCTGCCCATTGGTCGTTCAAGGGGCGGCCTGCGCGCATGGCTCGCGCGCCGCCCAGCGCACGCACGAAGAATCCGCGCCCATGCCGCACGATTTCGAGCTCGGCCGGCGCGAGCCCAGGCAAGCGTAGGATGGAGCCT
>JAEUAF010000255.1 GCA_019695485.1 Sorangium sp. | reverse complement strand
AAGGCAGCGTGGGCGTTTCGGGCTCGATCGTCGGTGCCGAGCGCCCCGTTCGCGCAGGCGAAAGCTTGCACGTATCCGTGGCGGATCTGGGGCTCGAGCTCGTGCGCGCGCAGGAACGCGCGCCTCGCGCTGCGACGCCGCCCCCGGCATCCGCGTCGCCGGACGACCCGAGGGCGAGCCCGGCGAACGACAACAATCCCGCGTCCCCCGTGGGCTCGTCGAGCGACGCGGGGCTCAAGAAGCCTCGAGTCTCGGGCTGGCGCGAGCTCGCACAGCGCGGGGCACTTCGCGAGGCGTTCGCGGCGGCCGAGGCGTCCGGGTTCAGAGACGCCTATCAGTCCGCGACCCCCGCCGAGCTGCTAGTGCTGGGTGACGCCGCTCGCCTCGCAGGGCGTGCCGACCGCGTCAACGAGGCCCTGTCTTTCCTGCGACAGCGCTACCCACGCGATCCACGGCGCGCGGCGGCCGCGTTCACGCTGGGCAAAGTGGCATTTGACCAACGCCACGCCTATGAGCAGGCTGCATCGTGGTTTTCGATTTGCGTCCGCGAACAGCCCACAGGCTCGCTCTCGCGCGAGGCATCCGGACGCCTTGTCGAGGCCTGGCGCGCGGCTGGCAACTCTTCGGCGGCTCGCCAAGCCGCGCAAGCATACGTCGAGCGCTACCCCGACGGCCCCCATGCAAAGCTCGCACGCTCGCTGCTCGAATGAGCCCGCAACCAAAGCGCGCAGCTACGACGCAACCCGGCGGCTGGCGTCGATACATCCCGCTCGGTCTCTGGCTCTTGACCCTCTTTTTACCGCTCCCGGCGCGCGCTGAGCCAACGCGGGCGGTCGTAGTGATCGTCGATTCCGAAGCGGGCCCGATCACGCGTCGGCTCGCGCAGGAGCTCGACGCGCTCGGCTTCAGTGTGCGCCTCACGACCGGACCCAGCGAGCGACCGCTGCGCGAGGCGCTCGATCAGAACCACGCGGTCGCAGCGATCGAAGTGCGTTCACGCAAACCCGGCGCGCTCGATCTCTTGATGGTCGATCCGAAGTCGGGCAGCGTGATTCGCGCCGAGCTTCCCATCGAAGCTGCGCGCGATCCAGCAGCCGCCGAGCTCGTCGCGACGCGCGCGGTGGAGCTGCTGCGCGCCGCACGACTCACGGTACAGTCTACCGAACGGAGCTTGCCGCCCTCGCCGAGCGCGCGCTCCATGCCCGCCAGCAACACGATGCTCGACAACGCGACGCCGGCCCACATGACTCGGGCGATGCGGGGCAGGCTCACGCTTGGTGCTGGGCCAATCCTGTTGTTCTCGCCAGGCTGGCAACCGAGTGCCCAATTTGGCATCGCTGCCACGTTGCTCGCGAGAAGCAGGCTCGGAGGGGTCCTTCAAATCGCGATTCCCGTGATCCCAGCGCGCGTTACGAGCCCGCTCGGAGCGGTAGATGGGTTCGCCACTGCCTACCGCCTGGGCGCCGCATTCGAGGCGATGGCGACGCGCAGCTTTGCGCTGCGCGCCCAGCTTGGCGCCGAACTCGACGAACTGCGCTTCCGCGGCGAGGCGCTGGCCCCCTACGTGGGCGGCGAAGCGCACCTCTTGACACTTGGCCCCTGGGGTTCGCTCCTGGCCAGCCTTCGACTCGGGTTGGGCTTGCGATTCGCGGCGGCTCTCGCTGCGTCTTGGGCTTATCCGCGCAGCGTGGTGCGCTTCGCGGGATCGGAAATTCGCGACTGGGGTCGACCGTGTCTTACTGGCGCTGTTGGCGTCGAATGGGAGTCGCCATGACTGACCGGCGCGATCGCTGGATTTGGGTCGTCGTCGCCTGCTGGTGTCTGGCGCTGGCGGCCTGCGATACGCAATTTGCCGATCCCGTGTGGGGCGCGGCGGGTGGACTTGCGGGCGTGGGCGGGCTTTCCGGCGCCGGCGCCAACTCGGCGAGCGGCGGAGGCTCAGGCGCCGATCCTTGCCGGCAGTGGACGAGCGCTGACAGCTGCGCCGCCGACCACGCGCATGGCTGCAGCTATCAACCAAACCCAGTCGGCTGCGACGCGAGCCAGTGCGCCGCCGCCAGCTGTCAAACGGGAGACCCATTTGTGCGGCGCTCGGGGCGCGAGCTCTGGCTGCACGACGAGCCATTCCGCTTCCTCGGCGCCAATAGCTGGGGCATTGCCTGGGGCTCGAGCTGCCAGCTTTCGGGCTTCAGCGATCAGGATGCAGGCATCAAGCAGGCCTTCTTGGATCTCGCGGCCATGCATGTCTCCGTGCTTAGGATTTGGGCATTTCAGAGCTACGCGGGCAGCAGCGGCAGCGACTACTCGAGCTTCGACAAGATCGTGAACGCGGCGCGCCGGGCCGGCGTGCGCTTGATCTTCGTGCTCGAAAACAATTGGGGCGACTGCACCAAAGGTGGGCAACGTAGTGACGACTGGTTCCGCAGCGGCTTCGCCTCGGCGTACGGCGGCTACGCGCTCTCCTACACGGATTACGTGCGCGGCCTCGTGCAGCACTTCCGGGACGAACCCGACGTGCTTGCCTGGGAATTGATCCACGAAGCAGGCGCCAACGACTTCAGCGCGCTCGACACATTCATCGCGCAGGCGTCGACACTGATCCGTGACAATGACCCCAACCACTTGATCGCGGCCGGCATCAACAACGGCAGCACCGACGCCAGCAACAACGCCGGCAATCCGTCGAACTACCAGTTGCTCCACACACACCCGTCCGTCGATCTGCTCGACGTGCACGACTTCTCCTCGCCCGACACGCCGTTCACCGAGGGAGAATTCCAAGATCAGGCCATCGCCGTGAGCCTCGACAAACCCATCTTCGTGGGCGCCCTGGCCGTCAGCTTGAAGGACACCTCGGCGAGCGCCTTCAGCCAACGCGGCAACCAAGTCGGAGCCAAGCTCGACGCCGCGTTCGCAAACGGCTTCGTGGGCGCGCTCATCTACGACTACAACCCCAATTGGGGACAAGCCGGGACCAGCTTCGACGCGCGCCCGGAGGAGCCGCTCGCAGGCCCGACGGGCGTCCTCGCGACGCGGGCGCGCAGCATCCTCGGCCAATGAAAACGCGAACGGATCGCGGCAGCAACGGAAAGATGCAGCGGCGTTGCGCCCGCACCCGCCGAGCGCGCGCAGCACGAGACCCGGCGAGCGAATTTCTCCGGGCTTTGCAAGTCGGCGCCGCCCACTTTGCGCGCAGAAAGACACAAGGTCACGATCCCCCCCGCCCTCTCTCCATAAAAAGGCAGCGCCATGTCGACTTGGAAACCGAAGCTTCGCACTCCCGGCACGTTCGTTAGCCTGCTGCTCGCCGCCGGCTGCGGGACGAACAGCGGTGGGACACTCGAAGGTAACGGCGGCTCCACAGCCGGCAGTGGCGGCGTTGCGCAAGGCGGCAATCTCGCAACAAGCGGTGGTGCTGCGCAGGGCGGAACGACGACGGCGGCGGGTGCCCCCGCTGCGGGCGGCATGGCCAGCGCAGGCGCGGCCCCCTTCGGCGGGGCCAGCGCTGGAGGCGCGAGCAACGCCGGTGGTGCGGGCCAGGGCGGCAATAGCGCTGGAGCCAGCAACGCTGGAGCGAGCACGGGCGGCGCGGGCGGGAAGGCCGCGGGCGGAGCAAGCAACGGCGGCGCGAAGGCGAGTGGTGGCACGAGCAGCGCAGGCGGCGCGACGGCAGGCGGTGGTTCGACGACAGGCGGCGCGAGTGCCGCGGGCGCGGGCGGAGCCGCCGGTGGCAGCGGAGGCGCTCCCTACCGCGGGGTTGCAAACTCACCGTGCGCGGCGCGCACCGCACTCAAGGTGTCTTGGTACTATAACTGGGAGCAAGCGGCGAAAGAGCCGTGCAGCAGCGCGAGCATCGGTGGCGAATATGTACCCATGATCTGGGGACACACGGGCGCCGAGCAGACAGGGAGCAGCATCACGAGCGCGATCAGCACCTTCGTCAGCCGCGGCAACAAGTACGTGCTCGGCTTCAACGAGCCGGACAACACCGGACAAGCGAATCTCTCGGTGGCTACGGCTATCATGCTGTGGCCTTCGTTCGACAACGCCGCGATCGCCCTGGGCAGCCCCGCGAGCCAGGCGAACACCACCGGCACCGCGTGGTTCTCGAGCTTCATGAGCCAGGTGAACGCGAACTCTTCGCTGCGCGTCGACTTCATCGCGATGCATTGGTACGGCTGGAACGCGGGATCCTGTGAAGCCACCGCAAGCACGCTCGAGAACTATCTCAAGCAGATTGAGGCCATCCCGGGCAACCGCCCGATTTGGTTGACCGAGTGGGGCTGCCTGCACGATAGCGCCCCTGACAACGCCACGACCCAGGCCCACGTGAGCGGCGCCATTAAGATGTTCGCCAAGCACCCGCGCCTCGTGCGCTATGCCTGGTATCCCTGGGCGGGCGCCACGCACTCGCTGAACAACTCCGACGGCTCGCTGACGCCGCTCGGCGAGATCTATGCCGCGGCGCCCGCGTACAAGTAGCGCGAATCCCAAAGCGGCTCGGCCAACGCGCTCCCAATTTCCGCGTTGGCCGGACGAATTCGCGAGCCCTTACTTGCCCTGGACGACCTGCACCTCGACGGCGATTTGC
>JAEUAF010000066.1 GCA_019695485.1 Sorangium sp. | reverse complement strand
ACGTATGCGCTCTTGTCCTCCTCCGATTCGCCCTTGTCCCAGCGCGACGCCATGAACACTTTGGACCAATCGATCGAGTCGGCGCTCACGATGGGCGCGATCGCGTCGTAATAGGCGAGCGCATCCGCTCCCAACAAACGCGCGATGTCCTGAGCCAGCGCATCGCCCGTGAGCGGCCCCGTCGCGATCACCAACGGTCGATCGGCGGGGATCGCATCGACCCGCTCGCCGCGAATCTCGATGCGCGGATGCTTCGACAGCTTGTCGGTCATCAGGGCCGCGAACTTGTCGCGGTCGACCGCCAACGCGCCACCAGCAGGCACGCGCGTGACCTCCGCCGCCGCCATGACATGCGAGCCCATGCGTCGCATCTCCTCTTTGAGGAGCCCCACGGCGTTGCTGAGCGCGGCGCCTCGAAACGAATTCGAACAGACGAGCTCGCACAGCGAATCGCTGCTCTGTGCAGGCGTGCGTTCCTTGGGCTTTTGCTCGTAGAGACACACGTCCACGCCGTGGTTCGCGAGCGTCAACGCCGCCTCGGACCCGGCTAGGCCCGCGCCGATGATAGTGACCCGAGGCATCCTGGGACTCAGGGGGTCGCGGTCGCCGAGCGGGAACGGGCGCGCTTGCCGCCCTCCTTCTCGTCGGGCTTGGGCGTATCGCTCGGGGGCTCGGGGGCCGCGGCGTCCGCCGGAGCGGCGCCTTCCGCAAGCGGATCTTCGATCGCGCGCGAGTAACCGCATTCTTTGCCGCGCGGGCAAATCAGCTTCGGGTTCTTGGCGCCGCCGCCGACGACCAGGAACGGGTGCGCACATTCCGGGCACGGCTCGTTGACCGGCTTCTGCCACAACTTGAAGTCGCACTGCGGATAGTTTGCGCAGCCGTAGAACGAGCGCGCGCCGCGTTTCTTCGAGCGCACCTCCACGAGGTCGCCAGCACACTTCGGACACGGCACCCCAAGCGGGATCGGCCGCGTGTTCTTGCACGTCGGATAGCCGCTACACGACAAGAACTCGCCATAGCGCCCAGTCTTGATGATGAACGGCTTCTCGCACTTGTCGCACTTGATGTCGGTCGTGCGCACCACGGCCGGCGTGTTGCCGTCCTTGCCGAGGTCCTTCGTGAACTTGCACTTTGGGTACGCCGAACAGCCGAGGAACCAGCCGTTCTTGCTCCAGCGCTTGTTCAGCTGCGAGCCGCAGTCGTCGCACTTGAGTTCGGTCGGTTCCGGTTCGGGAGTCCAGCGCTTGGCCTTCTTGGCTAGGTCGAGGACTTCACGGAAACGTTGGTAGAAACGGCTGAGTAGCTCCACGCGATCGAGTCGACCGCCCTCCACCTCGTCGAGCTCCTCTTCCATCTTTGCGGTGAAGCTCGGCTCCATGAAGTCGAGGTGCGTACTCACCAGACCGTCGACCACCATCTTCCCGAGTTCGCTGGCCTTCATCTGGCCGCCGAGCAAGCGCTCCACGTAGTCGCGCGCCTGCACCTTGCTGATGATCTCGGCGTAGGTGCTGGGGCGACCGATGCCGCGCTTCTCGAGCTCACGTACCAGTGAGCCTTCGTTGAAGCGCGCCGGAGGTTGCGTGAATTTCTGCTCGGTGACGACGCCAGGCGGCGTGTAAAGCTTCAGCGTTTCGCCCTGAGCAAGCTCGGGCAGCAGGCCCTCCTCTTCCTCGAGCGCGCGCTTGCTCTCCGCCTCTGACTTGGCGGGATCGGCGGACTGCTCATCTTCGCCGGCGAGCTCCTTCGGGCCGTCCCCGCCGCCGAGACCTTTGCCGTACTGCTCGAGCCAGCCCGCGAACTTGAGAACCTTGCCGCTCGCGCGCAAGGTGATGCTCTTGTAGCGGGGGGCCTTGCGGGTCGGCGTGGCCTCGATATCAACGCCGGTCTGATCGTAGACGGCATGCGACATCTGCGATGCCACGAAGCGATCCCAGATCAGCTTGTAGAGCTTGAACTGCTCGTCGCTGAGGTGCTTCACCACCTTGTCGGGTGAGAACTCGAGCGAGGTCGGACGGATCGCCTCATGCGCTTCCTGCGCGTCTTTGCGAGACTTGAAGATGTTCGGCTTGGCTGGCACGAACTTCTCGCCATACGTGGTCTTGATGAGCTCACGCACCTCGGTGACCGCGTCCGGGCTGATGCGCACGGAGTCCGTACGCATGTAGGTGATGAGACCTACCAGGCCGCCATCCTTCTTGAGGTCGATGCCCTCGTACAGCCGCTGGGCGATGCTCATGGTGCGCTTGGTGGTGAAGCGCAGATAGCTGGTAGCGTCTTGCTGGAGCTTGCTCGTCGTATACGGCGCGGGGGCGTTTCGTTTCTGCTCGCGCTGAGTGATGTTGGCGACGCGAAATGAGGCCGCTTCGAGGTCTTCGCGCAGCTCTGCCGCGTGCGCGCCGTCTTTGACCTCCACCTTCTCGCCGTCGGCGCGACTCAGGCGCGCCAGCACGGTTTGTGGAGTCTTACCGCGCAGCCCGACCGCGATGTTCCAGTACTCTTCCGGGATAAAGGCTTCGATCTCGCGTTCGCGATCGACGATCAGCCGCAGGGCGACCGACTGCACGCGGCCCGCGCTCAGACCGAACGCCAGCTTGGTCCAAACTAGCGCCGAAACGTCATAGCCTACGATGCGATCGAGCACGCGCCGGGCGCGCTGGGCGTCGTAAAGGTCCTTGTCGAGATCGCGAGGGTTGTCGATGCCCTTTTGGACCCCCTTCTTCGTGATCTCCTCGAACTCGACGCGCCGCACCTCGAGCTTCGGTCGGCTCAGTTCTTCCGCGATATGAAAGGCGATCGCTTCGCCTTCGCGATCAGGGTCGGTTGCGAGCAAGAGCACGTCCACCGCTTCGGCTTCGTGCTTCAAATCGCTCAGAACCTTGGCCTTGGCTTCGATGACCTCGTAGGACTCCTTGAAGCCCTTATCGACCTCGATGCCCATCCGCTTGGGAAGGTCCTTGACGTGGCCCTTGCTCGCCACGACTTCGTAGCCTGCCCCAAGATATTTCTTGATGGTCTTGGCCTTGGCGGGAGACTCGACGACTACGAGGGTTTTGGACATGGCCGGTTTCTTTTCCAGCGGGAGTTCCTCAATGGGCCCGAAATCGGGGTGCCGCAAGGGGGCCGCCAGGTTTCGGATTCCGCCCGCCAGCCAAAACCCAATCAATCCAATGAGTTGGGAACTGCCAGGCGACCGGATGAGTCGGAAACTAAGACGCCGCGCAGCCTCAGAGTCAAGAGAACTCGGTTGACGACTGCAACCGACAGGCCGGCCTGAACTACCAGTTCATCCACATGGGTGGCTCCTCCGAGGACCCACTCGACCAATCGACGTTCGAGCTCAGACTCTTCGGAATTACTAGAAAATTCATGGATCCTGGCTGTACCGTCGGAGGGCTCTTTCGCGACAGCGGAATCTGCAGGCCGCTGGGTCGACGCGAGGCGCACGCCCTCCCTATTTAAGGAGAAGGGCAACGAGCCAGCCTGCTCCAGCGCCGCGAGAACGTCCGCCGGCCCTTCGCATAACCGAGCCCCTTGCCTGAGCTCCAGCAGGCAGCCCTGGCCCCGCGCAATCCACGGCGCCGAGGGCACCACCAGTAGGGGGCGGCCGAGCCGACGGGCTTGCGCCGCCGCATTGCGCGCGCCGCTTCGAAAGCCCGCTTGCACGACGACGACGACGTGCGCGAGGGCCACCATCGCCGCATTGCGCGCAAAGAAGCCTGCGCGGGTCGCCGCCTCGTCGTCAGGAACGAGCGAGGCGTACACGCCCTTGCTCTGCAGAATACGGGCGAACAGCGTGGCGTTCTCCGGCGGGTATGCGCGGGCATAGCCGGCAGGCGCCACGACAACCGTGACGCCCCGCCCTGCCAGCGCACCGCGGTGCGCGGCCGTATCGATGCCGCGCGCGCCTCCGGAAAGGATCGCGACGCCCATGCGAGCGAGATCCTTCGCTAGCTTCTTCGTGAAGCGCACTGCCTCCGGAGTCGGTCGCCGCGTGCCCACGATGGCCACTGCTGGGCCGCGCGGAATTTCTCCACGAACGAAGAGCGCAGCTGGGGCTCGAGGAAGGTCGAAAAGGCGTGGCGGAAGTCGCTCCGCGACGAGTACGACTGGAAACGGAGCCGCCACATCCCGCTTTTCGGACGCCCAAGCCTGCGAGTTTCTTGGGAACGGCTAGCGCAGACCAGAAATTCGGCATGGGGGTCTTCCCTCCATCGGAGCTCACTGTGGTAGACAGTGCGACATGCGGTTCGTGGTAGCGACCCACGGCCACTGCTTCGATGGCCTGGCGAGTGCAGCGCTGTTCACTCGACTCCAGCGCGAGCTTGGTGCCGGGGCCACAGAATTCGAATATCGGGCATGTGGCTACAGCCCTGGGCAGCCGCACGCCGACGAGGCGATGCTGAACGGGGACGACAACGCGATCCTCGACTATCGCTTCTCCGCGGCACCGCGACTGGGCTGGTACTTCGACCACCATCGAACTGCCTTCCAGTCCCCAGACGATCGGGTCGTGTTCGAGAGCCAAAGTCGACCCGACCGCTTTTTCCATGACGCCGCCTATAGCTCCTGCACGAAGCTCGTGGCCGACGTCGCCCGCGAGACCTTCGGCCTCGATTTCGGCGACCTTTCGGATCTGATTGGCTGGGCCGATCGTGTGGACTCGGCGCGCTTCGAGAGCGCCGAGGAAGCGGTGAGCCGCACCGATCCGGTCATGCGGCTGGTCAGCGTCGTGGAGCACTACGGCGATGACGCCTTCTTCAAGCGCTGCGTGCCCGAGCTCTTGCAGCGGCCGATCGAAGAATTGGCGCGCTCGGGTGAAGTGCAAAACCGCTTTCGCCCGCTCGGCAAGAAGCACGAGCGCTTCGTGCAGCGCGTGCGAGACAAGGGCGAACGCCGCGGTCGCGTCGTGTTCGTCGACCTGACCGAGAGCGTGCTCGACACCGTAGGCAAGTTCGTCACCTACGCGCTGTTCCCTGACTCCGTTTACTCGGTAATCGTCGGGCTTCTCAAGAGCGGGCCCAAGATCAGCGTTGGCTATAACCCCTGGTCTGGCCGACCGCGCGATACAGACATCAGCGCGATTTGCGCACGCTACGGTGGTGGCGGCCATCCGGTGGTTGGCGGCATCGCCTTTCGACAAAACGAAGTCGAACGAGCGCGCATCGTGGCCAACCAAATCGCCAACGAACTCGCGGGCTAGTGTGGTGACGAGCGGAGCGCGGCCGCCGGACGCTCGAGCCATGCGCTTCGCCCGCGCACCCGGAGCGCTGCCGTTCGTGCTCGGTCACCGCGGAACGCGACACGCCGCCCCAGAAAATACACTTCGAGCCTTCGAATTGGCGCGGACCGAAGGCGCCGATGGCGTCGAGCTCGACGTGCGGCTCGACGGCGACGGCCGCATCGTCGTGCTTCACGACGCCACCCTGTCGCGCGTGAGCAGCGGCGAGAGCTCGGCCCACGCGGAGGCACTGTCGACCAGCGCGCTTCAGTCGCTCGACATCGGAGACGGCGAGCGCGTCCCGTTGCTCGACGA
>JAEUAF010000016.1 GCA_019695485.1 Sorangium sp. | reverse complement strand
CGATCTCCGCACGAAGAGCGCCCCTTTGCTCCCTCGTCGAATCTTGAGAAAAAGCGGGTTGTCGATCGCGTTTCTTCAGACTATGTTCCCGCCCCCTCGCTACCGAGTCACCAAGTCCCCATCGTCTAGCCGGCCCAGGACACGGCCCTTTCAAGGCTGTAACACGGGTTCAAATCCCGTTGGGGACGCAACAAAAGCACTGGAACCCGCGAACCTCCTAGGCTCGCGGTTCCTCAGCTGCCTCGTACAGTTCGGTGACGTCGAGTTCAGCACCGATCGACCCGAGCCTGGCTATCCCACCTGCTCGCGCTAGGGATTGCTCCCAGCCGTCGGCGACGCGGGACCAGACTTCGATCTCGCGTTCGCGGTACGCGACGAGCACGTACTGCTGGAGGGACGGGATTCGCTTGTAGTGCTCGAATTTGTCGCCGCGGTCGTATTCCTCGGTGCTCCTGCTCAAGACTTCGACAACCAGCGTGGGATTGGTGACCGCGTTCTGATCGTCGGGGTCTCGTTCGCGCGGCCCGCCGACGATCGTGACATCGGGATAGGTGGCGAGCCCGGTCTCGAGTACGCGGACGCGAAGGTCGGCGTCGTGAATGCGGCAGCGGCCCGCGCGGAGCTGCGCGAAGAGGAGTCCGCTGACCGCCGCCGTGAGGGCGGCATGTTCGGGCGTACCGCCAGCCATCCCGTAGATTTGGCCGTCGAGGAACTCGTGCTTGACGTTGCTCGATGCCTCGAGGCCGAGATAGTCCGCAAAGCTGTAGCGGATGCGGTGAGCGGGCGACGTCATTGCGACAGAGTATGGCAGTCGTCGCGCGACCCGACCATGCCGCCCGGGTCGCCCAAGGGGCGCGGTCGTGAAACGGGCCGCTCGGCTGCGGGCTTCCCGCGCAAGCGGTGTCTTTCGCTTTGGACCCTTGCTAGCATCTGGCCCCGACTTGGGTTCGCTTGCGCTTCATCCTTTAGTTATCGTACGGCGACACGCAGAGGGGCTTTCGTCGGCGTGCTTGGCGTTCGCTCCGCAGCTGATCGCTTATGCGGACGATACGGACGCCGCGCTGGAGGAGCTGGTGCTGTTCTTGGGCGACTACTTTGCCGAGTTGCCGCCGGATCAGCTGCAGAAGTTCGTCGTCCCTGAAGATGCCGCGCTCGAGCGCGTGACCCTCGCGTTGCCGCGAGATGATCTGCCTCGAGGCGACCGCGTGCGCACGCCCGTCGAGTTGCCTGCGATCGTGCTTCCAGCACCGGCCGGCGCCAAGTGGGTGATGCTTCCGACGCTGTCGCAGGTCGCCTACGTGCCCGAGGCGCGGGTGTCCGAGCTCGAGGAAGCGCTGCGTGACGAGGTGCAACGCCTAGTCGCTGCGAGTGATCTCGACGGCGCCGCGTACCTCGACCTCCTGCCTAGCGCCAGCTTCGAGCTCGCGCGGCCGCTCGTCGAGGTAGATTCCGAGCGAAGCTCCGAGGCGGCGGGCAAGCGAGCCGCGCGTGCGCGCGCAGAGCGCGATGCCGAGCGCCTGCTTGCGCGCGTGACCCGCAAGCTGCCCGCCCCGAGCGACCGCGCCCTGAACCGAGACACCGAGGAGCTCTGCGCCTTGCTCGATGGGCGCGAGCGGTTGTGCCTCGTGCTCGTGGGCGCGCAAGGCGCTGGGAAGTCGGCGTGGCTCTGCGCTGCCGCCCAAGCTGCGAGTCGCCCGCTCTTCAGCACGTCGGGCGCCGAGCTCGTGGCTGGTCAATCAGGGCTCGGGCAATTGGAACAGCGCATCGATTCTGTCGTGAAGGCGGCGGAGCTTCTCGACGTCGTGCTGTATTTCGAGAACCTCGAAGACTTGTTCGCGGGTCAAACCGGGGGCTACGAGGACATCGCCTCACTCTTGCGTCGTCCACTGCAGCGCGGCGCGCTGCGTCTAGTCGGAGAGCTCACACCCGAGGCATATGATCGACTGAGCCAGCGCCACGTCGGGTTCTTCAGTTACCTGAAGCGGGTCAGTGTTTCCCCGCTCAGCCCCGAGCAGACGCTGGAAGCGTTGGCAGAGCGCTCCCGCGCGCGGCTGCAGCGCGGTCAGCGGGGGATCGACGCCCTCGGGCGTCAGCAGATCCTCACCCTGGTGGAGCGCTACGAGCCTTACCGTGTGCTGCCCGGCAAGGCGGCTCAGCTGTTCGACGAGCTGACGAGCACCGACGTAGCCAGTGCCGACACCGGGAACCCGGACGCCAAGCGCGAGCTCAACGCCGATGCCGTGCTGCGCGGTTTCGCGGTGAAGAGCGGCATCCCCGAATTCTTGCTGCGCGATGAGCGCAGCCTCGACGTCACGCGCGTCGAAAAGTTCCTGCGCGAGTACGTCGTCGGGCAAACCCACGCCGTGCGCCGCGTCGCAGAGACGCTCTGCTCGGTCAAGGCCGGACTCCAACCGTCGGGCAAGCCGCTCGCTACCCTGCTCTTCCTGGGTCCCACGGGTGTCGGCAAGACTGAGCTGTCCAAGGCGCTGGCGCGCTTTCTGTTCAGCTCGGCGGAGCGCATGGCTCGCTTCGACATGAGTGAGTACACCGACGCCTACGCCGCCGATCGGCTGATCCGCGGCACCGACGGCGCTGATGGAGTGCTGACGCGTCGTGTGCGCGAGCAACCGTTCGGCGTCGTGCTGCTCGACGAGATCGAGAAGGCGCACTCCAGTGTGTTCGATCTGTTGCTGCAAGTCGCGGGCGAGGGTCGGCTCAGCGACGGGCGCGGCAACATCGCCCACTTCGATAACACCATCATCATTTTGACCAGCAACCTCGGCGCCCAACACCGACGCGCCAAGGTGGGCTTCGGGGACGACGGCGCGGGCGACGACGCGGGCTACTATCTCGATCAGGTCGAACGCCATTTTCGACCCGAGCTCATTGGTCGTCTCGATGGCATCGTTGCCTTTTCGAGCCTGAATGCGGCGCAGATTCGGCAGGTCGCGCGCCTTTCGGTGGACCGCATCGCACGCCGCGCGGGGCTCGAAGGACGCGATAGCCGCCTGCTCGTGTCGGAGGCAGCGCTCGACGCGCTCGTCGCGGAGGGGTTTTCAGCGCAGTACGGGGCGCGCGCTTTGCGGCGCTATCTGGAGCAAGCCCTGGTCGCGCCGCTGGCTAGCCTGATCTCAGGGTTGGGCGAGCAAGCGACCGCTGCCACGTTCAGTATTCAGGCCAAGGGCGAGGCACCGCCCCCCGCGGACTGGCAAGCCGTGCTGGCTGACGCCAACGCTGCCCAACTGCCGCCGCCCCTGAGCTTCGGGCCCGTGACCATCGCAGCCGCGCTTGCCACGCGGCGGCAACGCGAACAGGCAAGCTCGGGCGTGGCCAGTATCAGCCGCATGCGGCGCAGTATGCGGCGTTGGTACGCGCTCAGTCAGCTAGCTGAAGCGCGCGAGCGCCGGGCCGAGCTCACGGTGCAGCTCGCACAAGCCACACGGCAGCGCACGCCGAGCTCGATTCTGGCCGATCTTTCGCGTCAGCACGCGCGCCTCAGCTCACTGCTGTCGCCTCTCGACGAGGCTTTGACCCACATTGAGAGCATCGAAAGCTTGCTGATCGGCGCGCTCGACGAGACGCCGCCCGACCTCGAGCCCGACGCACGCGCGAACTACGACACCTTCCGCGAGCGGCTGCTAGTCGCGCTGTTTCAGCTCTCGGAGGAAGACACGCTCTGCTTTGCCGTGCAGGAGCTAGACGACCGGCGCGTGCTGCACCAGTTCCTGCTCCCGCTCTTGCGCTTTGCACGCGAGGCGGGCTGGGAAATCGTGCTGCACTTCGACCGCGGGGCGCGCGACGGGATCGACTGGCCCAAGCTCAGCGAGCGGCGCTGGGGCCCGCCGATCCCGGGCGCCGTCTACCTGAACGAGCTACCCGCAGAGCGCCCCTCGGACGGAGTGCTGGTGCGCGTCCGAGGTCCGGGTGCCGGCGCGCTGTTGTCGTTCTATCTCGGCCGATTGCGCTATGGGGGCGAGCCGGACGAGCCGCTGGGTGAGCTCTGGCTGCGGCCCTTCCTGGGGCGCTATGAGGTCAAGGAGAGCGAATGGAGCTCCGCGCGGCTCAGCCCGGTGATCGATCGTGCGGTGGGGCGCCGCCAAGGCGTGTCGTTCTGGGCGACGCCCGGTAAGGAACCGCCGCCAGGCACGACCGGTCCATTTTACGAAGACATTGGCCCGGACCAACTGCTCTCGCACTACGCGACGCTCGTCTTCGAACGCGCGCTCGAGAAGGCGCAAGCGCGCACCGGATTCTTGCCGTCGCTACCGAAGGACGAGGAGTAAGCGATGCAAATCGCGATCAGCGTCTACCAGCAACAGCACGGCAAGACCTACAGCCTGACGCCGATCGTCCCCGGCCTCTTCGGCTGGTCCGTCGGGTCGGGCGACCTTGGCAAAGCCCGCCAGCGTCTGATTGAGCGCGTGCGCAAGGAGCTGCTCGACTTAGCTTTTCACCATTTCTCCCGACTGCGCGTGCCACCGGGCCAACGCCTGACCCGACAGCATCTGGAGCTCGTGTTGCGCGACGACGGCGAAAAGATCCGCGTTACGGGCTTCTTTCCCGTCGTGATCGAGGAACGGCTGAGCCACGGCGAGCGCACGTTGCGCCTTGCGTATCATCCGCTACGTCCGGCGGCCTGGTTCGAAGTGAGCGAAACCGAAGAGCTCTCCGTGAGCGCGTCACGCCACTACTCGCGCGTGTTCAAGGCTGACGACCCCATCGACAATCTGCGCAGCAGTGGCAGCGAGAAGCTTGTCACGCTGCGTTTCCAGGTCGACGCGCCCAATCTTAGGCGTCTGCTCAAGTCCGAGAAGAAGTCGGACGAGCGCGCCTCCCCCGGCCGTTCCGGCGAGCTCGCAGCACTGCTGCGCGTGGCGATCAACCAGACAGCTCGCGCCGCGGCGGGAAATCTCGTGCTCGGTCTACCCCGTGAGCCTCAGCGCCAACGCTTGCGACAGCTGCTGTGCGGCCCGAACAAGGCACCCGTGCTGGTGGTGGGCCCCGCTGGCTCGGGCAAATCCTCGCTAATCGCGCAGGCAGTGCAGGACCTGCTCGATGCCGACGACTTCGCGTCACACGGCAACCTGGACCGCGTGCACAACGTGCTGTCGATGGGCGGGCGGCAGATCATCGCTGGCATGTCCTACATCGGGCAGTGGGAGGCGCGATCGGTCGAGCTGCTCGAGCGCGCCAAGCAGCGCAGGCTCTTATTGTGGATCGACGACGTCCACGCCTTTCCCAGCATCGGCAAGACCAACGTCAGCGATCGCACCTTGGCTGACTTCTTTCAGGGTCCGCTTGCGCGCCGCGAGCTCATCATGATCGGCGAGTGCAGCGCGGAACAGCTCAGTTCGCTCCAACACACAGCACCGTCATTCGCCGCCGCCTTCCAGATCGTGAAGCTCGAACCGGCCACGACCAGCGAGACGCTGGCGATGCTACTGAACGAGAGTCGCCGCCTGGAGCAAAGCCACGACATCGCCTTCGATCCTAGGGCATTCCAGACGATCGTGGCGCAAAGTGGTGCGCTCGCGAGCGGCACGGCGCTACCAGGACGGGCGCTGGGTCCGCTCAAAGCCCTCGCCAAGAGTCAACTCCAAGAAGCCGCGGACGACGAGCTCGACGCCATTGCCAACATTGGCGCGGACGAAGTGCTGAAAGCCTTCAGCAGCCAAACCGGCCTACCAGAGCTCCTGCTATCACCTCGAGCGAGCCTGACGCGCGAGGCGCTCAAGAGCGAGCTTGCTCAACAAATTATGGGGCAAGAGCTGGCGCTCGAGGCCGCCTGCGATCTGATCTTGAGCTTGCGCACCAAGCTGTCCGGCGCGGGGCGCCCATACGGTGTCTTCCTGTTCACCGGTCCCACAGGCACTGGCAAGACGGAGCTTGCCAAATGCCTGGCCGAGTACCTGTATGGCGCTGCGGTACGCCTGGTGCGCTTCGACATGGGAGAGCTCGGCACTCCGGACGCCGTATCGCGCCTGATTGGCGACCAGTTTCAACCCGACGGCTTGCTGACTTCGCGCCTGCGAGCGCAGCCGTTTTGCGTGCTGCTGTTCGACGAGGTCGAGAAGGCG
>JAEUAF010000809.1 GCA_019695485.1 Sorangium sp. | reverse complement strand
GGCGGCGGCGGTTCGGTTCCTCGGCGAGCGCGTTCAAAGTCGCGAGACCCCGCGCAGAGTCTTCGATCATGAGCGCGAGCAGTGCGCGATGTCGCCCCAGCCCGACCAGCACGTCGCGCGCGCTCGGCTCGGTGCGCACTGCCGCGCGCAGCCTCGCTTCGAGTCCGTGGCAGTACCAAGCGGTGACGTCATCGCCCACCACGCTGGCCGCTCCCTTCATCGCGTGGACGCTGCGCTGCGCTTTCTCTAGCCCGAGCAGCGCGCTGTCGTGGCTCGAGAGCACCGCGTCTATTTGCCCGAGCCGTTCGCGTATGGTCGCCCGATAGTCCGCTCGCAGGCGAGCTTCGACCACGCTCGGACAAAGTCCGGGCGGCGGCTCTGGCCACTCTGTCGGTAACGCGCGTTCCCCCGCGTTGAGCCGCGAAAGCGCCAACGAGAGTAGGGACACGAGGTCTGCCCTCGCGCTCCCATCTTGCTGACGCAGGCGCACACTCAGTTGCCCGATCACGAGGGCCAGATCCGGGTACCCGGCAAGCCCCGCGGAGCCCTTGAGAGAGTGCAGCGCGGCGCGCAGCTCGGTGACGGGTGAGTCCGCGCGGTCCACCAACGGCAGTCGGCGCTCGATCTCGCCGGCCAATAGACGGTCGAGCTCGCGACCGCCGCGCGTCATGTCGACTTGTCTTTGCGCTCGAGCAGCGCGGCCAGGGGTTCGACCAGCGCCGACAGCGACGCATCGCCTTCGGGATTCAAGGAGCGCAAGCGCACGAGCGACTCGGAGAGGGCTTGGACTTGCGCCGACGCTTCCGCAAAAAGCCGCAATTTCTCGGGCTCATCGCCCAAATGCCGCAGTAGGTTGGCGTGCAACCGTGCCAGCGCTTGGCCAGAAGCCGACTCGAGTCCGCCGAGCTCGCGCAGTCGTTGCGCCGCGGCAGCCACGAGCTCGCGCGTCTGAGACAGCTCGTCGAGCCAACGCTCGCGTTCGCGTTCCAGCTCGCTAAACAAGGACACGTGCTCTTCGAGGGCGTCCGTTGCCCGGGTGAGGAGCACGCGAATGTCCTCGGCCATCACCAGGACTGCCTTGCCGACCGGTTCGCCCAAGCGCGCGCCTTCGAGGCCAGCGTTCAGGGCCGCGAGTCGGGCGCGCTCCAACGAATCGCGCACGGCTCCTGCAGTCCCCCGCAGCTCGCGGTTGCGGTTCACGAGACCGCGTGCCCCGTCGTGGACGGCTTCGATCACGGCCTGCGCCCGGCTGGCATCCGCCGTAGCAGCCTGACTTGCCCGATCCGCGCGAGAACGGGATTGTTCGCCGAGCTCGAGCTGTCGGAGCAGCTCGGCTATGTCAACGTCACTCAGATTCATCGACAGTCGCTCCCATTTCCGCGCCGAGCGCCGCAGTGACTAAATCGCCGAGCACCAGCTCGGGTAGGCGTTCGCCATCGACGTTGGCGCCGTGGGCATCCGTCTCGAACAGGCCGACGCGCTCGATATCGAGCCCCGAAAATGCGACAGGCTCGCCCGCGAAGTCGCACAGCAACAGCGCGCCGCTCGCAGCCCCGAGCTCCACGACGCTCACGACGCGCCCTGCCACCAACGCCATTCCCAAGCGACTGTTCGGCACGCGCGAAATCGGAGACGCCGCCAAAATCTGGCGCGCTGAATCGGCGCGCACGAAGGCTCTTCCCGAGGGCCCGCGCACCACGACGGCGGCAGCTAGCGCCATTAAGCCGCCTTACGCCGAACCAGGCGGGAATTCAAAAACTGAAACACGATCTTGCAGTGGTCGAACGAACTACCACCGAGTTTTCCAAGGATTTCTCGAATCGTTCGCACACCATCGAAAGCTTCGAGCACGCTGCGCTCCTTCAGCGTGAGGTGGCTCTTCCCACCGAGCCGCTCGATGGCAACCGCGTCCGGATAGAGCACCTCGTCGAAGTCGAAGCTGCCCTCGATCAGGCGCCACTCGTCGACGCGCCGAAAGCCTTCCATCACCAGCGAGCCGGTTTCGAGGTTCAGCGCAGCGCGTTCGGCGATAGGGTGCTCCACGCCGACGATGAAAGAGAAGCGCCCAGCCTTCCAACGCACTACCTCGTAGAGCAGCTCCGAGGCCTGGTGGACGAGCGCGCGGTGGACCTGTTCTTCGGTCACGAAGCCACCTTGCACCAAGAGCTCGCCCAGCAAACGCTCGCTCTCCGTTGAGTTGCGCAGCACTCGCGCGAGCTCCTCCTTCTCGATCATCTCGGAGTCCACCAGCTATCGCCCGAGCAGGTACTCATCCCCGAGCCCGCGGAACGCGGCCCAATCCAGGTTGCCTTTGCGGATATGCAGGACAATCTCTCGCTTTCGCGTGTAGACGCTGAGCGCCCCGGATTGGCGCTGCAAGTCGAGCAGCTGCAGCACTTCGGCGATCGAAATCACCGAGATGTCGCCGGCCAACACCTCGCGGTTGTTGACGCCGAAGTCGATCACTCGCAGCAGCGTCGACAACGAGCCCATGGCGTCTGGCGTCAGCGCGCGTAGGAACGCGGCCTGCAGCGAGTCGCCATCGAGCGGCGGCAACTCGGGGCCCACGATTTGGTCGAGCGCCGCGGCGAGCTCTTCTGCGGCGCGCGCGCGATGGGGCGGCATTTCGCTGAAGCCCCGGCTAGGCCGGTCGAGCGCTGCCTCGTCAGGCATCGCGTCTGCCTCAGGCACCGGGCGCTGGCGACCCTCTTCCTGCTTCTTCAGCGCGCCTTCCACGACGGCGATCAGGCCGCGCGCGTCGAACGGCTTGGCGATGGCGTCGATGGCCCCGGTTTGCTGCACGAATTGGCCGCGGATCTTGTCGCTCTTCGCGCTCATCAGCACGACGGGCAGGCTCTTGTGATCGGGGTGCGCGCGGAGCTCGCGACAAAACTGATAGCCGTTCATGCGCGGCATCACGAAGTCGAGCAGGATCAGGTCGACCTTCTCGGTCTGAAGTAGATCGAGCGCATCGCGGCCGTCGCCCGCAAGCAGCGGGTCGAAGCCGTGCGCGCTCAGAATGGCGCCCACCACCTTGCGGATGGTGGCGCTGTCGTCGACGACCAGGATGCGAGCGCTCATGGCGGGACCGGACGAATCGCGATCCAGCGCATCGTGACGCCCTCCAGAGAGCGCGGTCAAGAGGGTCGGCTCAACCCTCTTGCACGGCTCGGATGTGAAGCTCGGCGAGTTGGCCGGGCGAAACTGGGTTCGGCGCGTCGCTCATCAGGTCCGTGCCCTTTTGCGTCTTCGGGAACGCGATCACGTCGCGGATGCTGTCCGTGCCAGACAACAGCATTGCCACTCGATCCATCCCGAGGGCGATTCCCCCGTGCGGCGGGGCGCCGAAGCGCAACGCTGACAGCAAGAAGCCGAACTTCTCCTGGGCCTGCTCTTGCTCGATTCCTAGTGCCTTGAAGACGCGCGCTTGAACGGTTGGATCGTGGAGACGGATCGAGCCGCCGGCGATCTCAAAGCCGTTCAGCACCAGGTCGTAGCGGTAGCAAAGCACCTTGCCCGGATCCGTCTCGATCAGATCCACGTGTTCGTCGTGCGGGCGGGTGAAGGCGTGGTGCGCCGCGCTCCAACGCTTGTTGTCCTCGTCGTACTCGAACAGCGGCGGATCGACGACCCAGGAGAAGTTCCATTTCCCGCCGTGGCCGACCTCCGGAATGAGGCCGAGCTTCTTGGCCAAGTGCACGCGCAGGTTGGCCATCACGGTGTGCACGAGGGACGTGCGCCCGAACTGGAAGATCAAGAGGTCGCCCTCTTGGGCACCAGTGGCGGCGTTGATCGCTTTGCTGAGCTCGGGCGTGATGCTCTTGGCGAGCGGTGACTGCGTCCAGCTGCCGTCGGGGCCGACTTTCGCGCGGGCCAAGCCGCCGGCGCCCATGCTCTTCGCGAGTTGCTCGAGCTTGTCGGCCTCGGTGCGCGACAAATTCGCGCTCGCCGGCACGACCAGCGCTTTGACGATCTCGGGCGGCAAGTCGCGGCGGTAGGCTCCGCTCTTGAATTTCTCGGCGATCGGCTGCCAAAAGGGGATGCCGCCGCCGTTGTGCTCCACGATCACGTCCGTCAAATCGACGTGATGCATGTCGAAGCGCAGGTCGGGCTTGTCGTTGCCGTAGAGCCCCATCGAGTCGTCGAAGCCGAGACGAGGGAAGCGCCCGTCCGGGTATTGCTCTTTGAGATCGATGCCCGCGGCCTTCCAGATTTCGAAGACCAGCCCCTCGACCAACGCGAACACGTCGTCTTGGTTCACGAAGCTGAGTTCGATGTCGATCTGCGTAAATTCGGGCTGACGGTCGAGCCGCAAATCCTCGTCGCGGAAGCAGCGCACGATTTGGAAATAGCGTTCGAAACCCGCCACCATGAACAGCTGCTTGAAGAGCTGCGGACTCTCGGCGAGGGCGTAGAACTTCGCCGGATGCAGGCGTGCCGGCACGAGGAAGTTGCGCGCGCCGCCTGGCGTGTACTTCACCAAGAACGGTGTCTCGATTTCGAGGCAACCCTTGTTGCTAAGGTAGTTACGCGTGGCTTGATTGATGCGATGGCGCATGCGCAAGGCGCGCTGCAGCGGGGCGCGTCGCAGGTCGAGGTAGCGGTACTCGAGCCGCACTTCCTCGCGCGTGTCGCTCTCTTCTTCGAGCGCGAACGGCGGTGTGTCCGCCTTGTTGAAGATGGTGGCTTCGAGCACGCTCACCTCGACCTCGCCCGTCGGCAGGTTCGGGTTGGCGGCGCTCACCAGCTTTCCTTCCTTTTTGCTGAACTGCTCGCCGCGCGAACGCACAACGCCACGCAGACCGATCACCCACTCGCCACGCAGCTGGTCTGCGACCGTGTGCGCGTCGGGTGAGGTCTCGGGGTCGAACACGACCTGGGTCACGCCTTCGCGATCACGCAGGTCGACGAACACGATAGAGCCGTGGTCGCGGCGATTTTGAACCCAGCCGAACAGAACGACCTCGCGTCCGATGTCCGAAGCGCGCAATGCGCCACAATCGTGGGTTCGTTTGAGCTCGTCGATGAAGCGGGCCACAGGCGTTCCTCCGGAAAGGGCGCGCTCCGGCCGTTGGGCCCGGGTTCGCGCCGGGTTGGCCTCTGTAGCACGGGGGAAACCCGACTGGGCCGAAAACTAGCCCGGGCGGGCGTTCACGTGGCACCGACGAGCCGTGGCTTCTGCGTCTCGCTCCCCCAAAATCGAGCCCGCGCGGCTCGAAAGCGCCTGTCGAGTCCTGGCTTTCCTGGTTCCATGGGTTCTCGGCGTCTGGCACGCGCTTGGGGTCGCTAACTTCGCTGTCGATCCGGCCCTAATCCGTGGTTTCGGCCTATTGCCGCTCGGGTTCGAGGGGTTGGTGTCGGCTGCTCTGTCCAGCCTGCTCGGGCTGCTACCGGTCGGTGGGGTCACTCTTCGCGCTGCGCTCGGGGGCTCCCTCGGTCTCGGGGTCGGATCCCTCGCCATCTATTTGCTCAGCCATCGTCTCATCACGGAGCGCCGCGGCAGCGATTGGCTGGCGGGCCCGCTCGCTTTGATGGGGGCGCTGGCTGCGACCGCGGCTCCGAGCTGGACGCTCGAAGGGTCGGCTGGTGGGGGTCACGCCCTGGCCGCCGGTCTCGCGTTGGCGACACTCGGCTTCGCCAACGATCGACGCAGTGGAGAGCTCAGGCGCGCGCTTTGCGTGGGCGCACTGCTCGGCGCCACGCTGCTCGAGTCGCGTTGGACAGCGCTCGGTCTGGTGCTCGCGCTCGCTTGTCAGCGCCTGTTCACGTCGGCCTTGCCGTCTCGACGAGCGGTGATCGCATTCGCGGCGGGGGTTTCCGCGCTGCTGCTCTTGCCGCTCGCGGCCTGGTTAGCGCTGTTCTTCTCGACGTCGCCAGCCTCGGGCTTGGCACTCGGCATCATGCGCTCCAGCTGGTGGCCCGCGTCCGCCACGGTTGAGCAAAGCGCGGCTCTCGGCACGTGGCTATCCGAAGCAGGCTTGCTAGCGCTCGCGCTATCGCTGGCAGGGCTTGGCCTCGGTCTTGCGCGCGCAGCGCTGCGTCCCGTGCTCGCACCGTACACGCTGTTTTTGGCGCTGGACCTTGGCTTGCGCGCGGCGCACCTGGAGCCGACCACGCACGACCCGATGTGGGGCGTTCGGCTGTGCTCGCTTGGCGTGCTGGGGGCGAGCGGGGCATTCGCACTTTCAACACTCACTGCCTGGCTCGGGCGCGAGAAGATCATGTTCGCGCGGCCCGCGAGCATCCTGTTGGTCGTCTACGGCTTCACGCTGGTGCTGGTGAGCGCGGAGGATTCCGCACGTGCGACTGAGGTGCGAGAACTTGGGGCCGCGGAGTCCTGGACAGACGAGGCGCTCTCGAGCTTGCCGCCGAACAGCGTGCTGCTCGTGCGCTCGCAAGCGATCGTGTTTCGCTTGCTTGCAGCCCAGACCACGCGCGGCAGTCGCCCGGACGTACTCGTCGTCCCGTTCGAGCTCTTGGAGCACGGCGGCGCGCGCGCGGCATGGTTGGCGGAAGAGCCCGGACTATTGCCGCTCGTTCGGGAAATGCTCTTGAAGGGTCAGCCGAGCGAGTACGCGCTCTCGGGCCTCGCCGACGCGCGTCCGACATACATCGAGCTCGACCCGAACTCCGATCTTCGCCTCACGAGTCATTTGCTGCCACAACCATTTTTCACGGCCTTCGCAGCCGAGCCCCTCGCGCGCTCTGATCGTAGGGAAGAGCTCACGGCAGGGCGTAGCGCTCTGCTTCGCGTCAAAACCGCGCTGAAACACAGTCCCGACGGCGATCCAGCCACCCGTAGCGTGCTTTCGGTCGCGCTTGCCCAGCGTGCCTTGCTGCTCGCATCCCTTGGCGACCGCGAGGCCACGAGCCTGCTCGTCGACGAGCTTTCCGAGCTCGACCCCCATTCTTCGATCGTGAGTGCGCTTCGACGTCGCCTGGGCAAAGGCAAAGGTCGAATGGACGTGCACGATCTCTATGCCCTGCGGTGACTCTACGTGCGGAGTCGGTGTAAGCTCCCTCCCCTAGCGATGTCTGAATCCAAGGATTACTCTGGGCTTTCGCGTTTGGCCGTGATTTCGAGCCTGGCGCTCGGTGTTGGCTGTGCGGGCTCGGCGGCGCCGGCAGCTTCTCCCTCAAATTCCGAGGGGGCGTCTGCACCCGCGGCGGGCGGCGCGGACGCCGCGAAGCCGCCGGCCGAAACGCCGCCCCCCGCCGCGAACGGCGACGGGAAGCCTGGCACCTCTGGGGGTGCTGCCGCAGCCGACGCCGCTCCGGCGCAGCTCTCTTTGGTCGCGCTCTGTGAAAAGGGCTGCGACAAGATGAAGGCGCACTGCTCCGCGAGCTCCGTCGACAACTGTCGCATGAACTGCGCGCAATACGAGCATCCGCCCGAGGGTTGCGACAGCGAAGTGCGCGCCGCTCTCGAGTGCGCAAACTCCGCCGAAGACAGCACCTGCGTGAATATCGCGCCCGAAATCTGCTCGCCGAAGTTTCGGCGCGTCGTCGCCTGCACCAACGGCAAGCCGATGGCCGCCAAGGAAGAGAGCCTCGAGCACAATCCTCCTCCGGGTTGGGAGCGCTTCAAGGCCGCAGGGTTCTCGAGCGTGATGCCCAAAGGTGTCAGCGAAGGCAGCGATGGCGGGCAGCCCTCCTACAGCGTCAAAGAGGGCAACCTCACCTACGCCGTGCGCGTCTTACCGCCGCCGAAAGAGAAGCCCACGCAGAAGAACTTGGTCGGCGTCGCGATGGGCGTGCTCGGCAAATGCAGTCAGAAGCTCAAGCTCTACGGCATGGTCGATCGCCCCGAGAAAGTATTCATTCGCTTCGATTCGCATTGCCCGGACGGCACGGATTGGCGTGGCGCGTTCGCGATCAACAGCAAGAAGCTCTACATGCCGTTCGTGTCCCTGCCGAAGGGCGCCAAGGGCGAGGTCGACGCCTTCGTCTACGGCTTCGAGCTCGACAAATAGCGGATGCGGAATCTCCGCTACGTTCTGTGCGACGTCTTCACCGATCGGCCGCTGCAGGGCAACGCGCTCGCCGTGTTCACGGATGCGCGGGGCGTCGGCGCCGAGACCATGCAGGCGATCGCGCGCGAGATGAACCTTTCGGAGACGACGTTCGTGCTGCCTCCCGAAGCCGGCGGGCACGCGAAAATCCGCATCTTCACGCCGACGCGTGAGTTGCCCTTCGCGGGACATCCAACGCTTGGAAGCGCGTTCGTGCTGGGCGGCCCGTTGCAAGCGGACGTCGTGCGTCTCGAAACGGGCGCCGGGATCATCCCCGTGCGCCTCGAGCGCGAAGCCGCAACGATTGCGTTCGGCTGGATGGAGCAGCGCGTTCCTTCTCGTCGTGCACTGGAACGCGAAGCGGAAATTTTGGCGGCGCTCGGGG
>JAEUAF010000751.1 GCA_019695485.1 Sorangium sp. | reverse complement strand
CCGAGGCGCCCCACACTTTGAAGAAGCCAGGGACGTCGCGGTATTCGTCCTCGGGCAGATCCGGCGGTAGCTCGAGCTCCTGCCAGCGATCCCCCGCGAAGTGCCAGATGAATCCGTTGCGACCAGCGGCCGAGCCGACCGCGTAAATGTCGCTCGGCGACGCCGCCCACAGCCCGTAAACCGTGTGCTTACCGAGACCGGGCGTCGGCTGTCGTTCGAAGCTGCCGTTTTCGAAGCGCAGAATATTGGCATTGGCACCCGCAAAGTAGGTCGGCCCAGACTTCAGCGCGTGCACCCACCAGAGATCGCCCTTCGCGCTAGTGTCGATGCGCGCCCAGGCCGCTCCGTCCCAATGCAACGCAATGGGGCCGGCGCCATGATCGGCACCGACCATCCACACGTCAGCTGCCGACCTACCGTGCACACTCATGAGCGCCGCTTCTTTGCCCGCTTCAATCTGCGCCCAAGTGGTCTCGGGCGGATCCCCGCTCCCGCACGCGATGGTCGCGAGACATACCACCGCCCACCCTGCTGCGGCTCGCCCGCTGGCGCCCAATGCTAAAAGACTAACTCGCATCGCTTGCTCTCCCATCACGTCACACCCAAACCCCGGCCCCGAGCTTCATCCGCCCAGGAGATCCGCGGTGCTCAGCACGATTTGCTGCGTCGCCGCAGCGTGAAGCCCGGCGTCGTTGTGCACGTCCGCGGCGATTTCCACGGCGAGACCGTTGCGGTCGACACCCGGCGCAGCGATGCCGCTCGCGATCGCGAGGATCGGCACCAAATCGCAGATATCGGCCGCCTCCGCACAGTCGAGCAGTTGCGGGCGCACCGGCGCGGGCGAGCTCGTTTGCTCCCCGGTCGCAAGATTGGTGAGTGTGAGCGCCACGTACGCCCGACTGCCGAAGCCTACCGAGCGAATGCCGAGCAAGATGTGCGTCCCACCCTGCCCGAAGCTTTCCAGACGAACTTCCGCGCCAGGCTCGAGAGGACTGAAGTCGAGTCCGTCAGGCCCGCCCGGTACGCCAATCTCTACGGAGACGTCGCGCTCCGCAGGCGGTTGGCTCGACGCACCGTGTCCGGAGCACGCGCTCAGCGCGAAGAGCAACGGCAAAACCGCAAGGCGAGACATGGGCACGGCCACAGCAGCAAGTAGTGTACCGCGGGAACTCAGCTGAATGCATTCGTGCTTTCTGGGCAGAGCCGCAGCCGGACCCCGCCCAATGTCGCGGCCCAGCCCGACACGCAGGACCCAACTGTGCCGTTTTGTGTCACTCGAGGCAGCGGGCTGCCTGGCGGATCGGGCCCCCGCCGCGCGCTCTGCACGCGAGCCGCGAGTGAGCTCGAATGCGCAGAAGCCATTGACGGAGGCGTGTTCCGCCCCACCTTGACTGGGTGGCTCTGCTCGCGTTCGTGATCGACGCCTATTCGCTCGTCGTGTTCGCCGCGGTGGCGCTTTCGTGGCTACACCCACCGGAACACCACCCCCTGGTACGCTTGACGGCCCGCCTGACCGAGCCCGTGCTCACACCCATTCGCCGCCTCCTACCGGCCTTCGGCGGCATGGACTTATCGCCACTGCTGCTCTTGCTGGCGCTGCGCTTACTCAGGGGATTTCTGCTGAGCTGAGGCTCGGTTCCCGCGGCGCTCAGCCTTCCAAGCCGACCCGCACCGCCGTAGCGGCGAGCAGTTCGATGAGCACGGACGGCGCCAGCGCCAACAGGAAGCCCTTCGATCCGCCGTTAATCCAGATTCTGTCGAGATCGAAGACGCTCGCCTCGACATAGACCGGCATGGCTTTCTTCGTGCCGAAAGGGCTGGTCCCGCCGACTTGGTAGCCGCTGTGCCGATCGGCCACCTCGGGCTTGCAAGGGGCGACGCTGCGCGCGCCGATCTGCCGCGCCAACTCCTTCGTGCTGACCTGGCGATCGCCGTGCATCAGAATGATGAAGGGGCGACGCTGATCGTCCTCGAAGACCAAGGTCTTGATGACGGCGTGCTCGGGCACTGCGAGCTCGCGAGCGCTCACAGCCGTGCCTCCCTTTTCCTCGTAGCGATAAAGGTGCTCGCTGTATGCGATCCCGTGTTGCCTCAGCAATCGCGTTGCGTTCGTGGACGGAATCTTCGCCATGACGGGCGCCTACGTTTCGATACGCTGCTGAATGTCGTCGGCGCGTTGACTCGCGCGAAACTCCACAATCCGAAACTCGGCCAGGCCACGCGATACGAAGGGGTCCTCGCGCACGATCGCCTCCAGCTCTTCTCGGCTCTTCGCGACGGCCAAAATGATACCGCCGTCGCGCGGAATCTTTCTACCAGAGACCAGGAAATTGCCCGCGCTGTAGTACTTTTTCAAGAACGCAACATGCGCGCGCATGTGGGCGTCGATCTCGGTGAGCGCGGCCTTGTAGTCTAGCTCGATGACGAACATGCGAGCGCGACGATGCCAGAACTCGTGCGAAACCGCGCTCAGAAACGGCCGCTCGCGCCGAGCCAATTGAGCCCGGCGTCGATACGAAAATCGCGGATCAAGCCCTTCGCAGGTTCCAGGCGCGCCGAGCTCCGACCCGACGGGCTCGTCGCCAGCAACACCACGCCTGTCACCACGCCCACCGCAGCGACGGCATAGCTCGCAATCGCAAAGTTGCGGGCGCGGTCAGCGTCGGCATCGTAGGAGTTGATCTGGTTCTTTTGGGTCGTCGAGCAGCCCGCCGCGGTCGCGTCGCAGGCAAAGAGGTCACTCGCCTTGTTGCGCGAACTCACGGAAGAAATCAGAAAATAGGTGCCGACGCCCGTGGCAGCCAGGCCCGCGCCGAGCGAGACAATGCCGACGATCTTGCCGGCTCCCAGCGAGCTCCGGTCCGCCGGTTGCGGCTGCAGCGTAGGCGGCGATTGGCTGGGCGACGCGACTTCGGGGGCCTGCTCGGAGGCCGGAATCGGTTCCGTGAGCGTCAGCACCACGGACTCCTTGGCGCCTTCGCGAAAGCTGACGCGCACCTCGCTGCTCTTCACCGTCTTGGTGTGCGCCGCGAACACATGCGCACCAGGATCGACTGGGAACGGAATCCCGACCATGGCGGGGGGCAGATCGCCACCGTCCATGCTGAGTAGGGCACCAGCCGTATCCTGCCCTTTCACGCTAACCGTGACATAGGCGAGGCGTGCCTCCACGGCGCTCACCTCCGCCTCCGCGTCGGATTGGGCGCGTTTGAAGGCGGCGGGCGCGTTCGCCGGCAGCTTTTCCTTCACGATTTTTAGGTAGTTCTCGCGCGCATCGACGAGCTTGCCGAGCTTTTCGTCCGATCGAGCCATGAACAACAGGTGCGGCGGGGCGTGCACGAGCTGCTCGGCCCGACTGAAAAGCTCGAGTGCTTCCCCGTAGCGCCCCTGATCGAACGCGTCCCCTCCCGCATCAGCGGCGGATCGGGCCGCGGCCCGATCTCGATCGGCCTCAGCCCACGCGACCCGCGGTAGGCCGACCCCCAGCAGAACCAGCGTAAAAAGCGCACTGAATGAACGATTCCAAGACACGACGCCTGAACCATAATCGCGATGGCCGCGTGGCGACACAGCAAATACGGGCTCGATTGCGCCCCCGACAAGGCTCCCGGGTTCGCGCGCTGGACAACTGGTGCTAGACTCGGCCCCACTCAGAATAATGTTGGAGCCCGGTGAGCTCATCGATGGGAAGTACCGTGTGCAGCGCCTACTTGGAAAGGGCGGCATGGGGGCGGTGTTCGAGGGCTTCCACACGCTCGTCGACCGACGCGTCGCCATCAAGGTGCTGCTCCCGGAGGTAACGTCGTCGCAGGATGGCATCGCTCGCTTCGCGCGCGAGGTTCGGGCGGCCGGCCGCATTGGCAACGACCACATTCTCGAGATCTACGATGTGGGCGCCCTGCCCGATGGCTCGCGCTACATGGTCAGCGAGTACTTGGACGGGGAAACCCTCTCGTCGCGGCTAACGCGACTGGGGGCGCTCTCACCGAAGACAGTGGCTGAGCTCACGATGCAGCTTCTGACCGGTCTCGGCGCCGCCCACCAATCGGGCATCGTTCATCGCGATCTGAAGCCCGACAACATCTTCCTCTTGCGAGAGAAGTCAGGGCAGCCCGACTTCGTGAAGATCATCGATTTCGGAATCTCCAAGTTCCAGTTCGATGACGCGACTGCGATGGGGATGACCGCAACGGGCGCGGTGCTCGGCACGCCGTACTACCTGTCTCCCGAGCAAGCGCGGGGTCAGCGCGACATCGACGCGCGCAGCGATCTGTACGCGGTGGGCGTCATCATCTACCAGGCTGTCGCCGGGCGTGTGCCCGTGCAGGCGCAGAGCTTCAATGAGCTCTTGTTCAAGATCGCCCTGGAGTCGCCGCCGCCGCTCGCGGAAATCATGCCCGGCTTCGACGCTGCATTCTCCGCGCTTACCGAGAAGGCGATGGCGCGCGACCGCGACCAGCGTTTTCAGACCGCCGCGGAGATGAAAGAAGCGCTAGCGGTGTGGCTCGGCCTATCCGGCAGCGCCGTGCGAAACTCCCTCGCGCCGGCCTCGGCGACTCGCGTGTCGAGCACGACACCGAATACGCCCGCATTCACGCCTTCGCCTACGGCGAGTAACTTCGGGCGCACGACGCCCCAAACCGATAGCGGCCTCACGGCCCTCGCGCCGCGCCGGTCGCGCGCCCCTTGGGTGGTCGGTTCGGTGGTGGCATTGGCAGGGGTCGCTGCCGCCGCGACGTGGAGCCTGCGGCCAGCCGCCCCGGACACGTCGGCGCCGTTGAGCGTCTCCGCGTCTGCGCTGGCCAATGCGGTGCCGCCGGTCGCAGCGCCGCCGTCGGCACCCGCGACACCCGTAGTCGTGCCGGTCAGCCCACTTCCACCGGTCGAGCCGAGCGCGGCCGAAGCGGCGACCCCGGCGCCAAACCGAGCAGGCCAAACCGAGCGCACGCCACACGGCGCCAAGAAGGCCAGCGCGGGCGCGGCGTCCACTGCGAAATCAGGCACGAGCCC
>JAEUAF010000733.1 GCA_019695485.1 Sorangium sp. | reverse complement strand
TGCGCCTGCGCCAGCCGCTGCGCCTGCGCCAGCCGTCGCGCCTGCGCCAGCCGTCGTGCCGGGGCCGTCAGCCGCTCCGCCGTCGCCGCCAGCTCCCTAGGCGACCCGAGGTCCGCGTCCGTTGGCGTAGCCGACAGGACACGCTTCTGGCTCGCTCAAGCGCGCTAGCTTCCTGCGCGCCAGTGCGGCGGATAGGTCTTCTCCGCGCTCGGCAAGGCGCTGATGCGTGCCACCCAGGCGGCTAGGTTCGGGTAGGTGCTCTCCAACGGCAGCAAGCCGAGCTGAAAAGTCTGCGCGGCGGGCCGTGTCGCCGCGCGCAACAAGCTCATCAGTGACGGGAACATAACGATGTCCGCCGCCGAGATAGAGTTACCCACGATCCAGGAACGTCCCACGAGCGCTTGCTCCCAGAGCTGAAGCTCCGCGTGCAGTTTGGGCAGATGGGCCTCTAGGTCCGCCCGCCTTTCCTCGGCTTTGCCGAAGAAGATGGGCCGTACCACGTGGTCGATCATGACCGGCTCCAGATAGCTTTGAAACTCCGAGATCGAGCGCCAAATGAGCCCTGATTCCTGCGCATCGCGACCCAACAGGGGCACTTCGGGAAAGCAGCGATCGAGATAGGCGAGGATTGCCACGGACTCGAACAGCACGAAGTCCCCATGCTTGATCACGGGAACCTTGTGCCTCGGATTCATGGCAGTGAACGCCGGTGTCTTGTGCTCGCCAGCGCTGAAACTCAAGAGATGCGATTCATACGGAATCCGCTTGAGCTCGAGTGCCAGCAGCACTCTCCACGACGGTTGACTGCCGCTCCCCCAATACACTTCCAAAGTGCTCATGGCCCAGTCTTCGCGCCGCCTGCGGAAGGCGTCAAGCCGCCCAATCGGCGGGGCACTCTCGACAGCCGCGGCTCCGCTCGAACTCGACAGCAGGCCTTGAGCTGTGCTTGCCTCGATGGGCCATGAAAACTGCATTCGGGAAACGAGCAGTCGGTGCGCGCCTCGAGCGCATGCGTGCGTCGGCGCAATGGGTCGATGACAGTTTCAAGAACGTGCATCCGATCTTACCAAACTTGAAAGGAGGCGCTCCGATGCCCGGGATTTCCGACTTCCTTTGCGGCGGCGGAAGGCGTGTTCCGCTCGCGCCACTGCCCGCCGTCGACCCTCGGCCGAGTTGGGGTCGCGCTCCCGAAACGGGCCTGCGCGCGACGTGGCTTGGGCATTCGACGGTTCTTTTGGAGATCGACGGCAAGCGCGTGCTCACCGACCCTGTGTGGGGCGAGCGCGCGTCGCCGGTGAGTCTGGTTGGACCGAAGCGCTTTCAGCCCGTCCCGGTCAGCATCGCCGAGTTGCCGCCGCTCGACGCAGTGGTCGTCTCACACGACCACTACGATCACCTCGACTATCCGAGCATTCGCGAACTTGCAAAATCGGAGGTCCCCTTCGTCACGTCGCTCGGTGTGGGCGCACACCTCGAGAGCTGGGGCGTGCCGCCGGGACGGATTCATGAGCTCGACTGGTGGGAGTCCGCAAGCTTCGGTGACCTGCAAGTGACCGCGGCGCCGTCACAGCACTTTTCCGGGCGCAGCATGGGTGACCGCAACGCGACGCTGTGGTCGGCGTTTGCGCTACGCGCTGGGCGGCACGCCTGCTTCTTCAGTGGGGATACGGGCCTCACCGCGCAGTACGGCGAGATTCGGTCGCGCCTCGGTGAATTCGACCTCGCGCTCTTGGAAGTCGGCGCGTTTCATCCCGCGTGGGGCGATATTCACCTCGGCCCAGACAACGCGCTGCAGGCGTTCGAATGGCTGGGCGCGAAGAGCTTTCTTCCCGTCCATTGGGGGACGTTCAATCTGGCCATGCACGCTTGGGATGAGCCCGCAGAGGTCTTGATCGAGCGCGCTTCGTCGCGGGACGTGCATTTACTGATGCCTCGCCTGGGCGACGCGGTAGAGCCTGCGCGCTTCGAGCGCGTCGAGCCATGGTGGCGCGTCGCTGCCGCGCTCGAGCCGAGAAACGCGAGCACGGGTGACGAAGCGCCACCGAGCACCTTGGACGAAGCGGTCGGTTTTCCAGTCGATTGAAGCAGCGCGCCCCACTTTAGCGGGCTCGAAGTCAGCGCGCTTCAGGCGCCGTCGATGCGGCGACGCACAAGGTCCGCACGCGCCGTTCGCCAATCGGACTCCCATCGGCGACGCGCTCGGGCCCTACGTCCTGCCACGGCGAGCAGGGTTCGGTCGCGATTGGTAGCTCGTGGCGGGCCTGCGCGCGCAATGCACGCCCGCGCCTGCCGCTGATCTGCAGCTCTGGCAGCACGATGGTGTACTCTGGTTCTTTGCTGACTTCCTCCTCGGCTTTGAGGGATGAAATGCTGGTGTGAAGCGTCACTTCGTCGCTGTTCGAAGGGACGTCGATCAGCGCGAATCGATTTGCTTCGATCCACGCTGAGGTTCCAAACAAGGCGAAGCCCGTTGCCAGCATCGCCCCGACAATCCAACACGGGTGCATGGTGCCCTCCTTCTGAATGCGGAAACCAAGCGCGCCCGCTCGTTCACGAAACCGCAAACCAGTGCGGTTTTGGGGACACTGCGCTCAACTTGCGGGTGCGCCGAACTGTTAAATCATAGGCACAATTTTCCAGTTGAGCAACCAACATTTTGCGAAAATCCTCGGATTTTTTCGGCGGATCCCGCCCCGGCGAAAGGCGTGCCTTCGCCGAAAGTCGCCAGTTGGGAGCTGTCGACTGGCGCACATCCGTAACGCGTCAAATTCGATATCTGCGCGGGCCAGCACAAGAGGCTTTCACCGAGCGTTGTGCCGCGCGGCTCCGCGAATCGCAGTCGCCAACGTCGACGCTCGTTATGTGTGCGGCGACTCGAGAGCGCTTCTGCTCTCGACTCAGCTACCAGTGCGCAGCCAACGCCTCGACTCGTAACCGACCTTCTTCGGGCTGAGCTCTTGGGGCACCTCGAGGATGACGCGCGACCGGCGCTGCCACGTGAAATATGCCCAAGCCCACTCGAAGAGCACGGCCACGCGCCGCCGGAATTCTACCAGGAAGAGCACGTGCACCGTGAGCCAGAGCCACCACGCCACGATGCCGGAGAACTCGAAGCGGCCCAGCTTCGCGACCGCCTTGTTGCGGCCAATCGTGGCCATCGACCCCTTGTCCACATAGACGAACGGGCGCCGCGGCTTACCTTGAATACTTGCGATGACGGCGCTCGCCGCGTGTTTGCCGCTCTGCATGGCGAGCTGCGCCACGCCGGGCAAAGGCTTGCCGTTCTGGGTTTTTGCAATCAAGTCGCCGACCACGAACACTTCGGGGCGATCGGGCACGCTCAGATCAGGCTCCACCCACACGCGACCGCAACGATCGACGGGCACTCCGAGGTGCGTGGTGAGCGGGCTGGCGCGCACCCCTGCAGCCCAGACGATGGTGCGCGCGGCGATGCGCTCGCTGCCGATTTCGACGAAGTCAGCGCCCAAGTCGCTGACGGGAGCGCTCGTGCGCACTTCGATGCCCAGGCTCTCGAGCTCCAAACGCGCGTGTTCCGAAAGTGTTTCCGGAAACGCCGCCAGAATGCGCGGACCCGCCTCGACCAGAATGACGCGCGTGGTGCGCGGATCGAACCTGCGGAAATCGCGGGCCAACGTGCGTCCCGCAATTTCAGCGAGGGCACCGGCAAGCTCGACCCCGGTGGGGCCGCCGCCGATGACGATGAAGGTCGTCCAGGCCCGTTGTCGCTCCGGTGAGGCCTCGAGCTCGGCAGACTCGAAGGCGCGCAAAATGCGGCGGCGGACGTCGAGCGCTTCGCCGAGCGTTTTCAGTCCGGGCGCGTGCGCGACCCAGTTCTCATGGCCAAAGTAGGCGTGGGTCATGCCGGTAGCGAGGATCAAGTAATCGTATTCGACGTCACGGCCGTCGAGCTGCAGACGCCGGCGCTCGACGTCGATGCGCGTGACGGGCGACATCCAGACAGTGGCATTCTTCTGATTCGAGAGCAGCTTGCGAATCGGCGCGGAGATATCTGGCGCGGCCAACGCGGCGGTCGCGACCTGATAGAGTAGGGGCTGAAACAAGTGATGGTTGCTCTTGTCGATCAGGGTCACGCGCACCCTTGCGTTGCGGAGCCCGCGCGCCGCCGCCAAGCCGGCAAAGCCGCCGCCCACAATGACGACGTGGGGTTCCTCCTTTTTGAGCATCATGGCGAGTCCTAGCCTCGCCCCGCTTTCGAGAACGACTGATTGCGGAAATGTTCCGCGCAGGTGCACTTCCTCTCGTTTCCAGATCTTTTCGACGCGCGCTGCCCGAGCGTTTTGCGCCAGGCTCGGTCGTTACGCGCGCGGGGAAAGCTTCGTGGCGAAGCCGGGCCGCCGGGTTTCCGGGGGCCGCGTTCGGCTGTCCGTCGACGTCACGCCGAGGTGTTGAGCCGAGGTGCTGAGCGGCGGCGCTCGAGCGCCGCGGGGGCCCGCCGCACTGGCAAAACGCACGATCTGACGCAAATCCGAGCCATTCTGCCCGCGCTTGCTGACGCTGCTATGGTCGCCGGCCATGCAGACCGAGTTTCGCGCGCTAGCGCTGTCGCCCGCGCTGCTCTCGGTCGTCGACGAGCTTGGCTATGAAAAGCTCACGCCGATTCAGGAGCAGACCATTCCCTTGCTTTTGGAAGGGAAGGATCTGGTCGGCCAATCCAAGACGGGGAGCGGCAAGACAGCGGCCTTCGCGCTCGGCATCCTGGAGCGCCTGCGCCTCGAGGAGCGACAACTCGGGGCTCTCGTGCTCTGCCCCACGCGCGAACTCAGCGCACAAGTGGCACGCGAGATTCGTCGCCTCGGTCGACGGCATGCGGGGCTCTCGGTATTGGTGCTGGCGGGGGGTGAGCCTGTGCGCACACAAGCCGTGCAGCTCGAACGGGGCGTACATGTGGTAGTGGGCACGCCCGGGCGCGTGCTCGACCAATTGCGGCGTCGTAACTTGAGAGTTCACGCCGTCAATTGCGTGGTGCTCGACGAGGCGGACCGCATGCTCGACATGGGCTTTCAGGAGGACATGGAAAAGATCCTCAAAGCCCTGCCGCCCGTACGTCAGACCCTGTTTTTCTCGGCGACGTTTCCCGACTCGATCGCGGCCCTCAGCAAGAAACACCAGAAAGATCCGGCTTGGGTGCGTATCGACGAGGAAGTCGAGTCGTCCGAGATTCGGCAGATCGTCTACACCGCCGAGCCCGAAGAGAAGCTCGGCGCGCTACGCTGGGTGCTCCGGCAGCATCCGCACGAGTCCGCGTTGGTGTTTGCGAACTTCAAGGCCAGCGTGGCAGAGATTGAGCAGGCGCTATCGGGAGCGAATGTGAGCGTGGCCTCTTTGCACGGCGACCTCGAGCAATTCGACCGCGATCGCGTGATGGCGAAGTTTCGGAACGCGAGCACGCGCGTGCTGGTTGCGACGGACGTCGCGGCTCGTGGCATCGACGTGCAGCATCTGGACCTCGTCGTCAATTTCGAGCTGCCGTCACAACCCGAGGTGTACGTGCACCGCATCGGGCGCACCGGGCGCGCCGGAAAATCGGGCCTGGCCGTCTCGCTCTGTGCGGCGAATGAGCGCGCCAAACTCGCGGCTATCGAACAGGTTGTGAACGTCTCGCTCGAGCCCGTGAAGCGGCCAGCCAAGCAGCGTGAATCCGCCCCAGCGCAGGCGCTCGATCGATCCGCGGCCATGGCCACGCTGCGTATCGCAGGCGGCCGCAAGGACAAGCTGCGACCCGGCGACATCCTCGGCGCCCTCTGTGGCGAAGCTTCCGGGCTCAAGGCCGACGACATCGGAAAGATCGAGATTCACGACCACTTCTCGTTCGTTGCGGTCGCGGCTCGCGTGAGCCTCCAAGCGCAACAGAGCCTGAACGACGGCCGCATCAAGGGCAAGCGCTTCAAGACGACGTTGGTGGCTTAGGCGCTCGAGTAGCACTAGCGGCTCGTCGCGATGTCGACCCGCAGATACGCGGTGGCCAAAGGGTCCTCGGTGACCGCGTGCCAGCCGGCGTTGGCTCGAAGTTCCTGATAGAGCTCGGGGTGCGAGGCGCGATCGACCACGATCAGGTCGTAGCCGCGCAACCAGCGCGCGGAGCGGGGACTGTGTGGTTCGGCGTAGGCGGTCGCGAGCGCTTTGAGATAGGCGAGCGTCATGGTTTCGGTGCGCGCGTCGTGCGAAACGCGTGGCGCGAGCTCGGGATGGAACCAGAGCAGTTGGTCGGCGTGCGCTTCGTCGATCAGCAAGCGGCCTTTGCCGCGAGCGGCCTCGGCGACGCGATCTGCGAAAGCCGGCGGGAAATCGTGCCGGAGTGAGCGTGCGGCGCCGAGCGGAACGCCCAGCAAGAAGACGAGCGCGGTGATGGGCAACAAGACCCGCGTGGCCAAGGCGAGCACGCGATCGACCTCGAAGCGGAGCAAGCCGCCGAGCGCTCCATCCGCCGCCGCGGGTAAGAAGGCGATGCTCACGTAGGCGAGCGGTGTCGCCTGGCGCGCCGACTTGAAGGCTCCAAAATCGAGCGCGGCACACACCAATAACTGAAACGTCGACAAGCGCCGCCTGCCAAACACCAACAACGGCACTACGAGGACCGCGAGCAACAAGGCTTCTGGGCAGTTCGAAAGCGAGGGGGCCTGCCATTCGGCGCCGTACAGCCGAAGCTCGGAGTTTCCGAGCGTGGCCGCATAGTAGCCGGGCAGCTCCGAAGCATAGGGCGACGCGAATGCGCTGAGGCCGAGCGCGAGCGTCAACCGTGCGTCGCGCCCGAACTCGCGCGCGCCAAAGCCGCGCCCCGCACGCCAGTTGTCCCACAGCCGACTCGCGCCGAGCACGCCGCACAGCACGGGCGCGAGCAGCGCAGAACCGTGCAGATTGGCCCACAGCACGGTACCCGGCACGAGCCACCAAGTCTTCGCATTCTGCGCGCGCGCGTCGAGGGCGAGCACGCAAAACAGCGCCACCATGAACGGCAACGACAGCGTCTGCGCGCGGACCACGGTCTGACCGATGATGGTCGTGAGCGCGATGCTGCCGACCAACAAGGTGCGCCCCGGGGTCGCGCCGCCATGCACGACCGCGAAACGCGCCGCGGCGAGCACGCTAGCGACCGTCAGCAGACAGGCGACGAACACGATTCCGGGGATGCCAATCAGCCGCGTGAGCTCGAAATAGGCCCAATGCGCGAGCCACTGCATGTCGACGCACGGCTCGCCGAAGCCTTGCTCGGTGAGCCTATTTTCCACGACCAAACCGCCGCGCGCGATTTCGCGCCCGAGCACCAGATTGAACCAAGTGTCGCCCCAGATGATGCGCGGCGTTCTAAGCCACATCGCTAGCAGCGCGTAGCTCGAAAGCAGTCGCAGCTGAACCGCCCTAAAGACCTCCGGAAACGTCACCGGCCTCGAATCTAACAGAGGCGACTCGCCACGCGCCCCAGAATTCTCCGCGGCGTAGGTTCAAGCCCCGGGCTTGGCGCGCCCGAGGAGCTCTTCCAAGCCGTAGCTCCCGAACTCGCCGATCTTCGCGATTGAGATGTCCGCGGGCGCATAGCTGCCGACGCTGGCGTCGACGGCGTAGTGCCCCTGGCGCACGAACACGGTGGTGACCCGCGCGCCCCAGACTTGCTTGACGGCGCTCAAAATGCGGAGCTTGTCGTCAACCAAGACATAGTGGTCGGCGGGGAAGCGCTGCTCGACGTCGGCGAGCTCTTGCTCCTTGTGAATGTAAATCAGGACGCGGCCTTGAACGAGCGCGAACAGGCCGGAGCGCTCGACCTTGTGCGGCTGGAACACGACGTCGCCGTCCGACAAGATCACGGTCTGCCCGAACTTTGCCGCGTGGGCCAGGGTTCCAAGTGCGCCCGGGTAAAGGCGGTCAGCAAACGGATAGTTCAAGAGGCACGCCGACACCGTCAATAGATTCGGTTCGCGCGGGTAAGCCAGCCGATAGCGCTGGAGCGCTCCCAAGTAGTCCGCGTAGCCGAGCTCGCGCCGTAGCGCTTCGAACATCTCGAAATACTCGTCGGTGCGTTTCGTGCCAATCTCTTCCGTCAGCTGCTGGCGCAGATCTTGAATCACGCGGTCGTTGTCGAGCAGCGTGTTGTCGACGTCGAAGAGAAAGACCGCGCGCGGTGACGAGGCGACCACGTTCATTTCGGAATCGTCCGGCCGCCGCCACACGCCGTCAAACTCGTCAGCGTGAACCTCGCGAAATGCGTGGTTCGCCGCCTGTCTCAGTTGCAGCCGAAGCTCAAGTCATCGACCCAGATGTCGTAGTTGGCTCCGGGTGCCGTGACCTGGAATTGGACTGCCACCACGCCGCTCGGGTCCAGGTGCGCAGGCCTCGGGGCGCCCCAGCCCGCCAGCTGCGTCATGCTGCTGAGCGGAATCGTGTACTTGGTCCAGGTCGTGGTGAGTGTGATGTCGGTGCCGAAGTCGTTCGCGCACGCCGTGCAAACCCCACCCACCGGGTCGGTGTTGCGGTCTGGAATCTTCACGCGCACGGCGCTGCTCGCCGTCGAGGAGCCCTTCTTCGCGTAAAACGAGAGGCTGGTGTACTTCGAGGCGTTGTAGAGCGCTTTCGGCGACATGAAGTCAGCGCCAAATCCGGCCCATACCGTGCTCGCGCTCGATAGGTGTCCGCTGAAGTGGGCGGCACGCGCGGAGCTCGCATTGCCGCCGGTCGCGGGCGTGAAGGTCGAGGCGGCCGCCGGTGAAATCGTCGAGCCAGTGGTATCGACGTAGGTGTAGAGCGCGCCGTTGCGGCCTTCGAGCAAGCTCACTTGATTGTTGGCATCCTCGAAGTTGTCGATCAGGGCGTTGGTCGTGGTGCAGGCGAGCGCGCTGCAGGTGCCGTTCGTGCAGCTTGCCCCCGTTGCGCACGCCTTGCCGCACCCGCCGCAATTGGCCGGATCGGTGAGTGTGTTCACGCAGGCGTTGTTGCACACGTTGGTGCCCGTGGGGGTCGTGGTCGGCCCGCAGGTGCCCGTCGCGAGCCCGGTCTTCGCCAAGCTGCAGGCCTGGCAAGCGAGCTTGCATGTGCCAGAGCAGCACACGCCGTCCGTGGAGCAAGCGCTCGTCGTGCACTCGTGATCTGTGGTGCAGCTGGCGCCCGTGGCCTTTTTCGGCGCGCAGCTGGTGCCCGCGCAGTAGTCGCCCGCGATGCAGTCTGTGTCCGCGGCGCAGCTCGTCTTGCAGGCTGTCGGCCCGCAGATGAAGGGATTGCAGTTGCTGGTGACCGCCGTGGGGCACGCGCCGGACCCGTTGCAGGTAGCCGCGGCGGTCTGGACACCGCTCGCGCAGCTCGCCGAGCGGCACGAGGTAGTCGCCGGCGCGACTTGGCAAACGCTGCCGGCTGCGCAAAGGCCGGTCTTGCCGCACGGTGGAGCAGGCACGCAGCGTGAGTCGGCGCCGCCCGCGGTGATCGCGGCGCAGGTGCCATTGGCGGTGCCGGTTCGCGCCGCGCTGCAGGCCGTACACGTGCCAGTACACGCGCTGTTGCAGCAGAAGCCGTCGACGCACGCGCCTGACGCGCATTGGCTCGGGGTCGTGCAGGTCTGTCCGACGCCGCCTAGACAAGTGCCGCCGGAGCAAGTGG
>JAEUAF010000612.1 GCA_019695485.1 Sorangium sp. | reverse complement strand
TTTTGCTTTAGGGACATGTGCGTACTAATCAGGCCGCGCCTGGCACCTCCCGCGCGAGGCGACATTGCGATAAAGGTGTCTCAATGACGTCGGACCCTCACCTTCAGCGGGCACCGGCCCGGGGGCGCTACTCGAGGGTGGAGTCGGCGATTCAGCGATTCGGGGCGCAACGGGCCAGACTCCTGCGCGCCGTCGCTCTAGGCGTTGTGCAGAACAAGCGTACTGTCGGCGAGGTGGTGCGGCTCGCCGGTGTCGGGCGCTCGACGTTCTATGAGTGCTTCGACGACTTCGAGCACGCAGCGTCAGCTCTTCAATCGCAGCGCGTGCTTCGCCTTAGGCGTGCGCTCGAAGCGGCCGCGCCAACGCTGTCCGCGGTCTGTCGCGCGTGGCTGGAGGACGCATGCGCCGAACCGGTATCGACGCTTGCTGTGCTTGGCGGAGCGACTGCCCATGGGCGTTCCGACGAGCTGCTTGCCGCGTTGGTTGCCCGTGGCTTCGCTCCTCCGTTTGGCGGGGCGGCTCTGCTCCGGCAGAGCGCAGTCGCGGCCTGTGCGAACGTGGCCGCGCAGCACATAGCGCGCATTGCATTGGAGGCATCCCAGCGTGGGCAGGTCGCGGCGACTCAGCGGCCCCCCGGGGGTGCCATCACCGTCTCGGTCGCAGCGGCCGAGCTCGAGCGGACCATTCGTGGCATTCTCGGCTGAAGGCTCAGGGGGCTGGCTCGCTTACTCACAGGCATTGTGGGGTAAACCTGTGGAAAACGTGCGCACCCAGAGGTGGCCGGCTTCTCCTGGGCTTCGCCGCGGAGGCTGTCTCGCACGCACCCGAATTCGAGTGAGAATTGCGGCGTCCATCGCACACCAGGCATTTCCATGCTTGGAGAGCGATGCTAGCGTACGGCCAGTTTCATGGGCACTCCGGTCGAGCTCCGAGTCGGCGGTCAAAGTTACCGGGTACTCGCCTCGGCCGACGAAGCCGACTTGCGACGCCTTGCCGACGTGGTCGATCAGCGTTTGCGGTCCATTACTCAACCCGGGCGACAAGTCTCTCCTCAGGCTCTCGTGCTCGCCGCAATAGCGCTCGCCCACGACCTGGAGGAGGAGCGCGAGGCAAGGCGTGCAGCGGAGCAACGCTCCAGGCAGATGCTCAGCGCGCTGCTGCAGCGGATTGACGCGGTGCTCGATGAGTCGCCGGCGCCGCCGTCTGCGGGGCCCGCCGACACCGCGGATGCGAGCGCAGCAGCACTCGATCAGCCGTCGCCGTAGGCAATTCCGCAGTCGCCTCGCTAGTGGAGTGCGCCTATTAACAGCAGCACAGGGATGGCGAAGACGAACGCGTCCACCTGTATGCCGAGGGAGACCGAGTTACTTCGCGCGCCAGCAAACGTATGTTCGACGCCGAAGAGGGCCCCGCCGCTCAAATTATAAGTGCCGTGGAAGTTGTAGCTGCGGACTCCCCAGAACGCGCTTGCTGCCACTCCCGGATACTTGACGTCTCGCACGAGTCCGCCGACCGAAACCACCAGCGGGAAGTCTTCAATCACCGGGAGGAGCAGGCTTGCCCCAGCGCCGAGGCGCAGATCTGCGAAGGCCGCAGTTCCGATGGTGGCGTAGGGGCCCACGCCGAAGTCATTGGTTCGCTCTCGTAGGAAGAGGGTATCGACTCGAGCCGAGCCGCAGAACGCAGCAACTTCGAATAACTGTCGCGCGTCGCCGAGCACGCACGCTCCCGCAATCGCGCCCGCGTTCCACTGGGGCCGCGCGAAGGCCTGTGGGCACGCGAGTACCAGCGCGAAGCCGGCGCATGCCCCTGCCCCCTTCATCGGCCTAGGCCTCGCCGTTCGCTAAGCCACGCCGGGCCGTCGTGAACTATTGGGTGCACGATGCGGTGACGGTGACCCCGGTGCAGCTCGGCCCGTTTGCTGGGTTCGCCCGCACTGCGCAGTTTTGGCACGGATCTTTGCAAACTTCGTTGCCGTTCGCGCATTGGGTGCAGGGTGCGACGTCGTCTTGGCCGAGGATGCATACTGGCGTATCTGACGTCTGAGCCATACCGGTGCACGTGTACGGGGTGCCCGCGGCCGCGCCGTTGGCGTCCGAGGGGTAAGAGATCAGGCAGCCATGACAGATCCGAATTGGATAGGTGTAGCTTCCCGACTCGACGTACTGCCCGCCCAGGGTCGTGCCAAAAACTCGGATTTTTGCGATTACCTGCCCGTCGCCACCGACAGCGTTCGAGACTTGCGTCGACACGCTGGCGGGAATGAAGTCGGCGAACATGGCGGCGAACCCGGGTGTGGTTCCCGACGCCGGATTGACGAGCCCTGTCGCGGGCGTCGAGAACGGGTTCGGGCTAACCGCCAACGGTCGATCGAAGGCGTCGCTGAGCGTGACTTCAGCGCCTTCTAGTCTGAGACGCGCGGTTTCGGTGCGCAGCTGCTCGCGTGAACCACGCTGCGTGAGCTGGCTCGCGACCAGCAGCGCGCCACTGTAGCTGCGCGCCAGGGACAGGTCGAGCGCGCCTTCGGAATGGAGCACGGCGCCGGCATCGGGCTTAGCCACGCAATCGGTGAACTCGGTGGCGAGCACGCCGACGAGGTAGACTATGCTGTCGTTCTCCGCACAGCCGGAGGCGGCGAGGCCCCCGAACGCGACCAGCGCCGCTACCCCAAGCAGCGGGCCTTTGCGGGCGCGGGCGGCGCACTTGGCCAAAAGAGCCGGCTTCGCCGCTGGCAGGGGCGCGTCCCAAATCGGTCGTTGCGCTGCAATGCGCGTGGAGTTCCGCAGCCAAGTCATTGAAACCTCAGTCGCGCCCACGGAAAGCGTGATGCGCCCTTTTTCAGAAGATGAGTGTACCCTTGCCCTTTTGCCCACGCCAAGAATGTGGGCGACCTCGCCCCGTCAGAGCCGTCATACTGACGTAGGTGAAGCACCGACGCCGAGGCCGCGTGCGATACGAAGTGCGCTCGCGGGCTGCTTATTTAAGCGGCGCCGCGCAGCGAAAGCACCAGGCTCTCGAGTTCCTGAAGACCGAGATCAAGCGCGCGGACTTGGCCGGGCCCGGAGGCAAGGATGAACTTGAGCTTGCTAGCGGAGCGCTTCTTGTCGTGTGCGATCAGGCGCACTGCGTCGCTGAGCGGTTCCGCGTGGAGATCCGTTGGAAGGCCGACTCCTTCGAGCAGTCGGGTTACGCGGTCACACAGTTCCTGTGGCGTCACTGCGAGTGCTACGCCGATCCGCAGCGCCGCGACCAATCCCAGACTGATGGCTTCTCCGTGCGTAAGCCGGGTGTATCCGGCGACGGCTTCAAGCGCGTGGCCTACGGTGTGTCCGAGGTTGAGCACCGCGCGTAGCCCGCTCTCGCGTTCGTCGGCGCTGACGATGCGAGCCTTCACGCGGATCGAGCGGCGCACCAGCTCGCTCACCAGTTCGGGTGGGCGCGTCATGAGTACCGCCAGGTTCTCCTCGAGCAGCGTCAGGAGCTCTGGGTCACCAATGATCGCCGTCTTGATCACTTCCGCCAAGGCGCTGCGAAATCCGCGCAAGCTCTCGGTTGCCAGCACGTCAACGTCGCAAACGACGGCTGCGGGCTGCCAGAAAGCACCGACCGCGTTCTTAGCCGAGAGCAGGTCGACGCCAGTCTTGCCGCCGACCGAGGCATCGACCATCGCGAGCAGGGTCGTTGGGGCGCCCACCCAGCTCACGCCACGCATGTAGGTCGCTGCCGCGAAGCCCGTCATGTCGGTGACAACGCCGCCGCCCAGCGCCACAAAGCGGGCCTTCCGATCGGCGGAGGCCTCGAGGGCCGCGCGCCAAATGAGCTCAATGCTCCCGATGTGCTTGTTTTGCTCGCCAGGCGGCAGTCGAACGATCAGCGGCGCATCGAGAACATTAGCCACTCGCGTTCCGTGGAGGCCAAACACTGTTTCGTCACTGACCAACACAGTGCGCGAGGGCGTACCGACACAGGCGGGGAGTCGTGTCTCGAGAATGGCACTACCCACGTCGACGGCGTACGAGGCCGCGCCCGCGGCGACGGCGATCGGGTCGCGTCGCCAAACGCCCTCGACTTGTTCGGCCAACGCTGCGACGGGCTGGCGATCGGTCGCAATCCGGGCGTGGCTCTCCGCGTAAGCGCCTGCCCGTGCGGCGAGTAGCTCGAGCACGCGGAGTCTTCGATCAGGCCCGCTAAGCAAGGGCCGAGAGGAAGCGTCGCCCACTCTTTCGAGGATGGTGTCCGCGGTCGCGTCGAGCGTTACGACCACTGCCCGGTCCAGGGCGTCTAGGCGGCTCTCTCTTCCAAGCAGCGCGCCTCCGCCGAGCGAGACCACGGGGGCGTTGGCGCCCGGGCTTCGGAGGACCTCGGCGAGCTCGGCACGCTCTAGGGCCCGAAACTCCGGCTCCCCAAGGCGCGCGAATATCTCAGCCACCGACATGCGCGCCCGCGCTTCGATGCGCGCGTCGAGATCGATGAATGGCCGCTTGGTCTTCGCGGCAACCAGCTTGCCGACTGACGACTTGCCGGTCGCCATGAATCCGTTGAGCAAAAGGGGACGCCGCATGGGGGCGCAAGGTTGCCCGAGGTCCGGGAAGCGCGCCAGCCAGAGTCGTCAGCGCCGCTCTGTGTCCTGCGGCCCGCGTCGGATCGGGTTAGCGTGCAGCGGATGAGTTGCGCGACCGAGCAGCCGGGCGGAGTCGTCCTGACGATTCGTGCAAAACCCAAGGCGTCGCGGAGCCGCGTGCTCGCAGTCCGCAACGAGGCGCTCGAGGTCGCAATCGCGGCTGCCCCCGTCGACGGCAAGGCGAACGTCGAGCTGATCCGCACGCTCGCAGACTACTTTGGCGTACCTCGCAGCGCGGTGGAGCTGGTGAGCGGCAACTCGGGGCGCACCAAGCGCGTGCGGCTGAGAGGACTGGGCCTGCCGGAGGTGGCACGTCGCCTCGCGGAGCTACCGGCGTAGACGCGCTCGCGGGCTCCGGCCGGATTTTGCGGTCGCCCGGCAGGGGTGGCTGTCGCAGAGGCGCGCTCGCACTCCCACTTTTCCGCGTTGGGGGCGGGGCAGACGGAGCGGTTGGGATAGACTAACCACTGAATCTTGTACGAGAAGGAGCCTCCGCCCGCGGACGGCCCCGAGGCGGGGCTGCGTATCGCCACGCGTGGCGTGCCCGCGGACGAGGAGTTACTCGTCGTCGGCATTCTCGCCGATGCGGCGGCTGTCGAGCTGCTTCGACGGACAGTCGCAACCACGACCGACCGCCTGAGCATCGCGATGGACTTGGCGGAAGGACTGACCCGCGTTTCTGCACAGGCACCGGACCTTGCGTTCGTCGATGTGACGCTGGGCGGCAACGCCGGACTTGCGGTCGTGCATCACATTCGGGCGCTGTCGCCAAACACCACGGTCTATGCCGTGACGCGCGGTGACCGCTTGGAACTCGGGTTACAGGCCGTGGCTCTCGGTAGTCATGGGACCCTCGTTCTGCCTCTCTCGGGCGACGATGTGCTCACCGCCGTGGGAGATGTGCGCCGGCGACGCGCCGAGTTTCGCCAGCGAGAGCGTGCCCTGGATTCGCGATCACAAGACAGCGCCGCTGCGACTTTATGCGCAGACCTTGGAGAGCTCGCGGATGCGGTGTCGAGGCGCGCCGCGGCCGAGCGCTTGGCGAGCATTTTCAAGCTGCGACTCTCTGCTCGGCGTGTGCTCGTCTACTTGGTAGCGAGCGAAGCGTCGCGTCCGCTGATGCGCGTCGCCGTGGAGGGGGAGCGCAGCGACGAACCGGCCTTCTGTGATGAGCTCGAGCTCCTGCGTTACGCGAGCGCGCAGCGGCTCGAGGTGATTCGCTTGGCGCTCCGTCGCGAGCAACTCGGCATCGTGTTGGTCGATGTGCCGGGCGATCAGGGCGCGTTGCTGGCTACCGCCGCGGCCGCAGGGACGCTCGCCGTCGCCTTGGTCGGGGCCCGCGAGCAATCGAGCCGCGGCGCCATGAAAGACCCCGAATCGAGCGCCTATACCTTCGCGTACTTCGTGGACGTTGCCGGTCGTGAAATCGACATTGCTAGGCGCCACGGTCGCCGATTCGCGCTCGCCACGATCGTGGTTCAGTCGCGGTCGCGCGAAACCTCGAGTCGCGAACCCACCGTCGATGCTGCCGAACGCGTGCTGGAAGCGGTGCGAGACACGGACGTATTGGCGCGCGTCGACGCGAACGAGTTTTACTTGCTGCTGCCGGAGACGGGGGGGCTCGGTGCACAGGCTTGTCGGCGGCGCGTGCTCGAACAGCTCTCGGCGTTCTCGCCATTCGAAGTGGCGATGGGACTCTCTAGCTTTCCCCATGATGGTGCCGATCTCTCGCGTTTGTTGAGGGTAGCGAAGCACCGGGCAGATGCCTGCGCGCGCTCGGTGGTCGAGGTGTTTGGCCTGCAGCACGTGCCGTTCGTCGAGTTGCTCGATGCCCTGCTCGGCACCGTCGCAGTGCAGTCAGTGGGTGTCGGAGTCGACCTGGAGTCGCCGCGCTACATCGAGCTACCGGCGATGGATGCCGTCGGGGTGGCGCTCGCTGCCGTGCGCGAAGCCGCGCGCGGCGGGGAGGTGCGCGTCGTTGCCACCCAACACGCGGGGATCAGCATCGGCGGCGCCGTGCGGGCCGAAGTCGCGCGTGAGATTGAGGGCGTGCGTCTCGACGTCGTCGAGGTGTCCGCGTTGGTTGGGGCGGAAAATGTGGATCTGTTGGTGATCGTGGCTCAGCAGGGCTGCTACGTGCTGGTCGGCCGATCCGAGGGCGGTCTCGTCCGGGCCGTTCACGCCGCGGATCCGCTGCTGGCTGACACGCTCCTACGGCGCCTGTCTGAGGCCACCCAGACGCGGTTGGTTGACTGATGGCGCGCACGGTTCTGCTCATCGAACCTGACGTCGACGTGCTTGGCGCGTTGGCTTCGAAGCTTCGTGCGCGGGGCCTCGAGGTTTGGATCGCGGATGGCTTCGATAGTGCGGTGGCGCGCGCGCGCGCAGGGCGCCCCGACGCATTGTTGTTCTCATCGGCGCTAGGCGGATCGCTCGAGCGCGCGCTGATCGACGCCATCGGTATCGCGACTTTGCCCTGTTTTCGGCTGGTTGCCGCGGGCATGGGGGTCGACGCATTCACGCTCCCCGCCCACGACCCTGACGCAATCGCGCGGCGCGTGCACGCCTTGCCGACGCGCACGCCGAGCATCACGCCCGAGGCCAGCAGTGACTTTCGCGGAGATCTCGCGCAGGTCTCCGTGGTCGACTTGATCCAGCTGTTGGCGGCCAATCGACGGAGCGGCGTGCTCGTGCTGCAAACGCCGCTCGGTGCCGGCGAAGTGCGCTTCGCGCACGGCGACGTCATCGACGCGCTCTATCGGCGCCTCGAAGGAAAGAAAGCCCTATTTCGGCTGCTCGGCGAACGGGAAGGCACCTTCTCGTTCGTGGGCGGTGCTGCCTCGTCCTTTCTGCGGCGCATCGACGCACCCGCGCACGCGCTGCTGATGGACGGCATTCGCGAAGTAGACGAGACCAAGGAGCTGCGCGCCACGCTGGCACTCGGGGACGACGCGCTGGTCGCGCTGTTACCGGGGACGCCGGACGGAAGCGACGTGCGCGCCATGGTGCTCACCATGTTGGCGACGCCGCACACCTTGGGTGAGCTCGTCGACGAAGTGTCGGGCCTCGACCTCGACGTGCTGAAGTCCGTGGCCGACCTGCTGCGGGACGGCAAGCTGCGCCGCATTACTGGAGGGATGCGGCGCGTCGAGCTGTCCGACCCGGATCGTCTGGGCGTGCTGTCCGCGCTCGCAAAGCGCGTGATTCGTCCGGGATTTCGCGATGCAGGTCGCCTCGCGATAGCGGCGGCGCCGGGGCGTCTGTTGGCGGTGATGGCTTCGGTTGGTCGTATCGCGGAAGCGATGGTGCCCTCCGAGGCGGTGCCCACCACGCCGATCCCGCATGTGCTGGCGACGCTGCGACTCGCCGAGGCGGTAGATCTCGACATCATCGGCATTCCCTTGGTCGAGGCGTACGCGCCGCTGTGGGCGCTCGTGCTGCCCGGTTGCGCCGCGCTGGCGCTGCTCGACGACCAACCTCGTGAGACGTTGGAGAACGCGTGTCAGCTGGCGAGCGTGCCCTTGGTCGACGCGTCACAGACGTTGGGTCCGTCCGAGGACGCAAGCCCAGAAGCCATGGCAGCGTTGGTCCAGCGCCTCTTGGAGAGCGCTGCGGGGACCTGAAAATGGGGCAGAATTCGCGCATCGCTCTGATTGCAGGCGACGGCATCGGTCCTGAAGTGATGCGCGTCGGGGTCCGTCTGCTCGAGCATCTGCGGGACAAGAAAGGCTTACCGATCGAGCTGTGGTCGCTCCCATTCGGTGCCGAGTACTGGCTCGAATATGGGGTCGGTTTGCCCGACGCGGTCTTTGCCGAAATTCGCGATACGACCCGCGCCGTGCTGCTCGGCGCCCTCGGCGACCCACGCATTCCAGGTCACGAGCACGCGCGCGAGATCTTGTTCGGCCTGCGTTTCGGACTCGATCTCTACGCGAATGTGCGGCCCGTCCGAGCGCTAGTCGATCGGCATGTTCCGCTGAGCGGCCGAGCTGCGAGTGCCATAGATATCTGTGTTTTTCGGGAAAATACCGAAGGCTTGTACGCCGGGATCGGCGGGCAACTCCGGCGCGGGACGGCCGCCGAGGTGGCGATCGAAGAGGACGTGAACACGCGGCTCGGCGTTGAGCGCATCGTGCGTGCAGCCTTCGACTACGCCCGGCGCGAGAAGCGACGGCTCTGCATGAGTGACAAATCGAACGCGCTCCGCCACGCGCACGACTTGTGGCAGCGTGTGTTCCACGCGGTGCGGAGCGAGTACCCGGACGTGCCGAGCGAGCATCTCTACATCGACGCGCTCTGCTACGAGTTGGTTCGCGATCCTGCGCGCTTCTCGGTGATCGTTTGCTGCAACCTTTTCGGCGACATCATCTCCGACCTGGTCGCTGCGCTCGGCGGGGGGCTTGGGCTCGCCCCGAGCGCCAGCTTGCATCTGGGAGGCACCCAGCCGGGTGTGTTCGAGCCGGTCCATGGGTCGGCCCCGAATCTTGCCGGGCAGGGCCTCGCGAATCCGATTGCTATGCTGCGCACGGTCGGGCTGCTGGCCGAATTCTTGGGCGCTCCTGAGCAACGCGCGGCGATCGAGCTTGCGGCAGGCCAAGCGCTCGAGGCGGGCGAGTGCACTCCCGACGTCGGTGGGAGCCTCGACACCGACGCGGCCGGTGACGCAGTGCTGCGCCGGCTTCGCTAAAATCTCGGCAGGCCAAGCGCACTGTGGTACGGCCCCCAACATGGTCGGGCTCCCACCCGCCCGCGACGACGAAGAGAGCAAACTCACCGGTGCCCGGGGTGAGTTCGTCGCGAGCTTGCCGCGTAGGCTCGAGGTGCTGCGAGTCGGGCTCGCAGCGTTGGCCGATTCTCCGGCCGATCGGGAGCGCCGCAATGGCCTCTTGAGGCGGCTGCACGCGTTGGCCTCGGCGGCGCGGGTGCTGGGCTTTGCGAGCGTGGCCGAGGTGCTCGCCGAGGCCGAGCGCTCCCTGCGCAGAGCGGGCCAGCCAGGAGCCGTTGGCGGCGCGGTTCACGAGGTTGGCCGCGCGCTCGACGTGTTGCCGTCGCTCGTGTCGAGTCCGATGCATCCGCCACGTGCCGGCGAGGCGGCCTCGGAAGCGGTGGGCGCGCGCCCCGTGCCTCTCAGTGTGCTCGTGTTCGGCCAGGCTCCGCTGTCCGATGGCCTGGAGGCCGAGGCGGGCGAGAGCGCCGAGATTGAGCGGGCAGAGGACGCGGGTCGCGGGCTTGCCTTGGCCCGCTCGATGGGGCCTGACGCCTGTATCGTCGATGTGGACAGGCCGGGCGCCAAAGAGCTCCTCGAAGGGCTGCACGCCGATGACCTGTTGCGCCCCGCCGTGCTGATCGCGCTCGGGAGCTTTGGATCGTCGGAGAGCGCCGCTGCGCTCGTAGCGGCGGGTGCCCAGCGCGTGGTCGCCAAGCCGGTGAGCCCGGAGACTTTGTGGCGCATCGTGCTCGAGTGCTCTGAGCTCACCGCGCGCACACGGCCAGCGCGGGAACCGCTCGGTGAAGTGAGCGTCGAGGAGTTGGCCCAGCGCATCGCCGAAGAGGTGACGCGCGGGCTGACCGACAGCGTCGAGCTCGGCGGCAAGTCGGCGCGCGTCAGCTTCGGCGACGGCGCGGACGTGTTGGGGGCGGTATGGGGCGCCGTCGCGCGCATTCGAGAGCTCGTCACCTTGCGCTCCGGCGGAAACGTGCGGTTTCAGCCGAGTGGACCTGAGGGCGCGGTTCCCGTAGCGCCCTGGATGGGTGAAGAGCGGCGTGCTGGGGAGCGCGGCGCGCGCACCGCCCGCGGCTCCGAGGACGTGGCTCTCAAAGGCCGTCGCGTCGTCGTTGCCGACGACGACCCCGCGGTGGTCTGGTTTCTGAGCGGGCTCTTGAAGGCCGTCGGCGCGGAAGTGATCGAAGCCCACGACGGCGAGCGGGCGCTCGAACGAACCTTCGAGGCCTGGCCCGATCTCGTGGTGAGCGATGTGCTCATGCCGCGGCGCGACGGGTTCTCGCTTTGCCACGAGATCAAGCGCGATGTCGTTGTGCGCGATGTCCCGGTAATCCTGCTGTCCTGGAAGGAGGATCTGCTGCAGCGCGTGCGTGAGCTCGGCGCGGCGGCAGACGGCTACTTGCGCAAGGAAGCGGCGGCGTCGACCGTGATCGAGCGCTTGCGCGAGGTATTGCGGCCGCGGGCGCGCATCGAGCAGCGCCTCAAAATGGGCGGTGAGGTACGGGGTCGTCTCGACGGGCTTACCCCGCGTTTGATTTTGGAGCTGGTCGCGGCGGCGTGTCCTGATGCGACCCTCACTATTCGCGACGCCGTCTACCTTTACGAGGTGCACATTCGCGGCGGGCGGCTGCGCGCCCTGTCACGCAGCGGGGCCGACGGCGGCATCGAGCGTGGGCTTCCGGTCTTGACGAGCTTGCTCGGCGTGAGTGCGGGGCGTTTCGTGGTGCAGCCGAACGGCATGCCTTGCCGCAGCGAGTTCGAGGCCCCGCTGCACGAGGTGCTGCGCGAACCGGTGCGCAAGGCTCGGGCCGCGCTCGCCGCGCTTTCGGCTCAAAGTCTGCCGCATGTGTTCGGCGTCGACATCGATCTCGACGTCGTGGGCGGCTATTTCACGTGCACGCCCGATAGCGCTAAGTCGCTCATCGAGCGCCTCGCGGCCGGCGCGTCGCCACGCCAGATGCTCATGACCGGCGAGGTCTCGGCGTGGCTGCTCGAGGCCGTGCTCTCTGACCTCGCACGTCGCGGGGCCGTGCGCGGGGTCGAACGCGAGTCAGCCCCCGTTGGCGCGAGCGAACCAGCGATCGTCGGGCTCGAGTCGCTCGCGCCATCCCACGAACGCCGCGCGGACGCCGTTGGCGGTGCCGACGTCCTCGGCTCCGATGAGGACGCCCTGGCGCGGGACGCGGCGCCGGCTGCGCGCGTTGACTCTGCTTGGTCGGAGCCTCCTGGGGCGTCGGGACTTCCGAGCGTGTCGCGAGCTTCTGCTGCTGCGGTTTCGGATGCGACCGCGCACGGCGCCGTCGGCCTCAGTGCGCCCGCGGCCCTGCCTGGCAGTACGGTTGCAGGTGCGCCCGCGCCGATGGCTCGCTCGCAGGAGCTCGAGAGCGCGTCGGCGGCCGGGGCCGAGGCGGACGGCTGGTTCAGCTTCCAGATCGACCCGACGGCGAGCCGCGAACTACCGCGCGTGGCGCCGGTCTCCGAGGAAGCGAGCTCAGTCCTTGCGGCGCTCGAGGCGTCTGAGGCAGCGCCGCCCGCCGCAGAACCGGGCCCCAGCATGCCGCCGCGCAGCCTGACGCCGGCGGGTCTCGGGCCGACCTCGTTGAAGCCCGAAGCGCCTTCGATCGCGGACGTGTTCACGATCTCTTCCGACCCGCCTCCGCCGAGTAGCCCTCCGGCCAGCCTGGCGGATGCGCCTCAGCGCGTGGGGGTGCGACCGGTGCTGCGCCTAGCGGCCGTTGCTGACCGCTCGTCGCCGAGCATGGCTGACGTCTTCGCTGCTGCGCTCGAAAAGGGACCGCCGCCAGGCGATGGCAGTGGGCGCCACGCTGTGGCCCCAGCAGATCCGCCCGGTGCGGCCCCGGTTGCAGCTGCCCCCGCAGAGCCCGCCGAGGCTCGAAGCGGCGCTGCTGAGGGGGCGCTTGCGGAGCCCGGCGGGGATGCGCAGCCATCGGAAAACCGCGCGGACTCGGCTGGACGCATCCCTGCGACGGGCGCTCTCGCCGGCGAGAGCGCCCGTCGCAGGGATGCGTCCAGCCGAGTC